>DATGTQ010000017.1 GCA_035301805.1 Tissierellales bacterium | reverse complement strand
TAAAGTAATTGATATAGGAAACGGTGTAAAAATAGGTGGAAAGAATTTTGAAATAATTGCTGGACCTTGTGCCGTTGAAAGTGAAGAACAAATGTATGAGATAGGAAAGTTTTTAAAGGACTTAGGAATTAAGTTACTAAGGGGTGGAGCTTTTAAGCCTAGAACTAGCCCCTATTCATTTCAGGGTCTTGGTTTTGAAGGATTAAAAATATTAAATAAAATCAAAGAAGAATACAATTTTAAAATTGTTTCTGAAATTATGGATCCGAGAGATATAGAAAAATCCTGTGAAATTATAGATATTATCCAAATAGGTTCAAGAAATATGCAAAACTATTCTCTTTTAAAAGAAGTTGGAAAACTAGACAAACCAATTTTATTAAAACGAGGAATGAGTTCTACAATAAGAGAGTGGTTAATGGCAGCAGAATATATTGAAGCGGAAGGAAATAAGGATATAATTTTTTGCGAAAGAGGTATTAGAACTTTTGAAGATTATACTAGGAATACTTTAGATTTAGTCAGTGTACCAATTATTAAATCTTTATCAAATTATCCTATTATAGTTGATCCTAGTCATGGGACAGGTAGATGGGAACTTGTACCCTCTTCTACAAAGGCAGCATTGGCAATAGGTGCAGATGGAGCTATAATTGAGATACATCCGGAACCTTCAAAAGCCTTATCCGATGGGCGACAGTCATTAAATTTTAATGAATTTAAAAAAATGTATAAGGATATAGAAATTTTAAAGAGAGAAATAAATAATGATAGAAATGGATAAACAAATATAATTTATTTAATGAGTGAAAAAGCAAAAATTAAATTATACAAATCCCTCTAGTAAGCATATAATGTAGTATGATTATTGGAGGGATTTTATGGATGATTATTTACTTTTCTTTTTCCTTCTATTAACAAAATTATGGGAGGCAGAATATAATAAGACCAGTCTTTTAATGTTTTATTTATTGCTATTTTTCTTTGGAGTCGAGTAAAAAAAGCTGGTTATTATTTAGCCTAATGGAAATAGTAATATAAGGGGAGTTAAATGGGAAAAAAACATGATAATATGGAAGAAAAGCTGAATAAGATAGCTATGACTCTGGAGAATGCAAAAATTGCTGAATATGTAGACTTTGTTAATAATAAGAAAAAACTACTTTACATTAATTTTATACAAGGATTAGCAAGAGGTTTTGGAATGGCTATAGGTTTTACTGCCTTAGGAGCCTTATTTATATACATTCTACAATCTCTAATAAAATTGAATCTTCCCCTTATTGGAGATTTTATAGCCGAATTAGTTAGAATAGTTCAAGAAAACTTATAAATGGAGGAAGAAATGGGTGGAGATATAAAAGAATATTATAGAAAAAGATTATTAGAAGAGAAACAAAATTTAGAAAAAACAATAAAGCAAATGGATAATGAAGATAAAATAGGATCTATGGAAAATTATTATAGTGAATTATCTTATCGTGACAATCATCCGGCGGATTTAGGAACTGAAGTTTTTATTATGGAACAAGAAAGAGGATTGAAAAATAGTACTGCTAATACTTTGGCAGAAATTGAAGATTCCCTAGAAAAAATTGGGGATAATACTTTTGGACTATGTAATATTTGCGGTAATGAAATTGATAGAGAAAGGCTAGATACAATTCCCTATTTGAAATTATGTATAAATTGTGCAGAGGATAAAAAAATAAGTAAGAAAAATAATAAAAAAAGATTAACAGGAGCAAATTTAATAGAATCTTACAATAGAAGTAAAAAGGATATAGAATTTGATGATGAAGACAGTTACCAAGCTGTAGCCCGTTTCAATGAAATAAAGGATGATCCTTCTTCCTCAACCGGTGATGATCTAGGAATATTTGATGAAGATAATGAAGGAGTAGTAGAAGAGGTTGAAAAAGTATCAGATGAATATTATAAGAAATCAATAGATTAAAATGCTAGTAACTACTAGCATTTTTTTATTGTAATAAGCTATATAATCCTTTACAATATATATATATACATTTAATAAAGAAGTTTTTTACAATTAATAAAGATTTTAAGTATAGGGAAGTATTTTGAAGGTGAATTTAATTTATAAAGGGAGGAATTTAGTTGCTGTATGTCATTGCTGTAATGATTTTAATATTTGATCAGATAACTAAGTATTTAGCTGTTAAACATTTAAAAGGTAAAGCCGTTATTACTATAATAGATAATATGCTTGAATTCAGTTATGTTGAAAATTATGGGGCAGCTTTTGGAATTTTACAAAATAGAAAATATTTTTTTATTTTTATGACCTCTTTAGTAATTGTAGCTATTTTTGTAATATTGGTTAATAATTACAACTACTTAAATAAACCAATGAAAGTTGCTTTGGCTATGCTTGTAGGAGGATCATTGGGAAATTTAATTGATAGAATAAGGCTTGGTTATGTTATAGACTTTATTAGTGTAAAGTTTGGCAATTCTTATAATTTCCCAGTTTTTAATATAGCGGATAGCTTTATTGTAATTGCTACAATACTTATAGTATATATGGTCATTTTTAATAAGTATGAGGTTAGGAGAACTATATGAAGTCTATAGAAATATATGTTAGTGAAGATAGTGGAAAAAGAATAGATGTCTACTTAGCTAAAATAATGGAAGATGAATCTAGAACTTATATTAAGGGCCTTATTAATAATGGATATATAAAAGTAAATGGAAAAATTGTTAAACCTAAATATTTAGTTAAATTAAAAGACTTTATAACTGTGAATTTTCCTGAGCCTGAAATAATACAAATTAAACCAGAAGATATATCTTTAGATATAGTATATGAAGATGATAATATTGCAATTATTAATAAGCCCCAGGGACTTCTAGTTCATCCCGCCAATGGAAATTACTCTGAAACTTTAGTTAATGGGTTGTTTTATTATTTTAATCATTTATCCAATTATGGTGGGATAATGCGTCCAGGAATTGTACATAGACTAGATAAAGATACTTCCGGATTATTAATAATTGCCAAAGATAATTATTGTCACGAAAGGCTAAGTAAAGAATTAAAATATAGAAATGTAAAAAGAATATATTGGGCTTTAGTATATGGGAATATAGAACAAGATAAATCTACTATTAAAAATTATTTAGGAAGAGATTCATCAGATAGAAGAAAAATGACTGTTGTAGAAAAAGGTGGGAAGCTTGCTATAACCCATTATGAAGTACTAGAAAGATATAAAGACTATACATTATTAGAAATAGAATTAGAAACGGGTAGAACCCATCAAATAAGGGTACATATGGCCTCTATAGGCCATCCTATAGTTGGGGATATGACTTATTCTAATAGAGAAAATCCTTTTAGATTAAAAGGCCAATTACTTCATGCAAAAGAAATTGGTTTTATTCATCCTATTAAAAATTGCTATTTAGAATTTACTTCAGATTTACCTTATTATTTTCAAAAAGTACTTAAGTCAATAAGAGGAAAGGGGAGGTGATTTTTTGAGAACAAAAGCTTTAATATTAGATGAAAAAGCAATACAAAGGGCTACTACTAGAATTGCTAATGAGATAATTGAAAGAAATAAAGGAACTAAAGATTTAGTATTAATAGGTATTAAAACTAGAGGTATTCCTTTTGCAGAAAGACTAGGAAGAAAAATATGTGAAATTGAGGGAGTAAAGGTACCTGTTATTAGTTTAGATATAACCTTATATAGAGACGATTTAACAGAAGTAAATCAACAACCAGTAGTAAAGGATAGTGCTATTAATATAGATATAAATGCTAAAAATGTGGTTCTAGTAGATGATGTTATATTTACTGGTCGAACTGTTAGAGCTGCCCTTGATGCATTAGTGGATAAAGGTAGACCTAAAAAGGTTCAATTAGCAGTATTAATAGATAGAGGGCATAGGGAATTACCAATAAGGCCAGACTATGTAGGGAAAAATGTTCCTACATCAAAATCTGAAATAGTTAGCGTTCAATTTGAAGAAATTGATAATGTTGATAAAGTAGTTATTAAAGAACAAAGGTAGAAAGTTAATTTTCTACCTTTTTAATATTGGTTATATATTCTTTTTTGGGAGTTACATAAATAGTTTTATTATTTTCATATATAATCATGCCAGGTTTTGCACCCTTTGGTTTATTTACATATTTTATTTTTGTATAATCTACTGGTAAGTTTTGAGAGTTTCGTCCTTTACTATAGTAACCAGCTAACATGGCAGCTTCTTTTAAAGCTATGTCACTAAACTCTTTGTTAATATTTCTTATTACTACATGACTTCCGGGAATATCCTTAACATGGAGCCATAAGTCTTCTTTATGGGAAAGCCTAAGAGTTAGATAATCATTTTGCTTATTATTTTTTCCAACATAAATATGGAAGCCATCAGAAGATAGAAAATGCTCTGGTTTAGGGTGCTTAGTTTTCTTAGGTTTATTCTTCTTATAATTTTTTCTTATATATCCTTCTTCCATTAATTCTGCTTTTATTTCATTTAGTTCATCAATATTAGTACAGTTATCTATGCTCATTAAAACATTTTCTAAATAGTGAATTTCATTCTTAGTTTCAGGTATTTGCTTTTTTAAAAGTTTATGTGCATTTTTTAGCTTTGTATAAGACTTATAATATTTTTGTGCATTTTCAGCTGGTGATAGTTTAGGGTCTAATGGTATTTTTATCTTTTGCAAATTTTCATCATAGAAATTTTCTAATTCTACAGATTTTTCACCTTTTTTTATTTTATATATATTGGCAGATATTAAATCGCCATAAATTTTTAGATCATCCCTATTTTTAGCTTTTTCTATTTTAGCCTTCCGTTTTGCTAGTTTATTTGTAGAACGTTCTATTTGGATTTGTAAGGTTTTTCTAATAGAATGAGATTTTTGATTTATTCTATCATGTATATCCTTTTCTTTATAATATTTATCTAGTACTTGGCTAATAGAATTAAAGGATTCCTTAGTATATCTTTCATATTGATTTAATTCTAAGGCATGGAAAGCAATATAATTGCTATTTTCAAAAATCAAATTAGGTCTAAAGTTTAAATTTTTTACTTCTTCCATTAAATCATTGAAAGAATAGAACAGTTTTCTTTTTTCCTTCTCACTTAAATCTTTAATAGTCTTTTTAGGGTTTATTTGTCCCTTAAAACATATTTCTCTACTTATTAATGGACTTAAACCAAGAAAGCTAGTGTAGAAAAATTTAAATATTGGTAAGTTTTCTTTAGTATTGTTTAAAAGTTTTAAAAATGTGGAACTATCTACAGTTAAAGGTGATATTTTATCACCAATGGGTGGGTTTTCATAGTTTAAGCCAGGTAATATTTGTCGCACCCTGCTAATAGTTTCTGGTATCCTTTTAATAGAATCATATATCTTATCAATTTCTTTATCTAATAATATAATATTACTATGTCTTCCCATTATTTCTATGATAAGCCTTTTAGTTGATAATTGACCAATTTCGTCATAGGAATCAATATCTATAAATACAACTCTATCTAAGGAAAATTGTTCAATCCTCGATATAACTCCTCCCTGGATATACTTTCTTAAAAGCATACAAAACATTGGTGGAGATTGAGGGTTCTCTTTTGAAGACTTTGTGAGATAAAATCTTGAATTATTGCTGCTAGCAGAAATAATTAATTTAAAGTTTTCACCTTTATTATAGATATGAAGAAGAATCTCGTCTTTTTCTTGTTGGTATATTTTATTAATCTTGCCACCAACAATCTTTTCATTTAATTCACTTACTAATGCTTTTGTAACTATTCCATCAAATGCCATAACTCTACCTCCATAAATAGTCTAACAAATTAAGTATATCATTTTATGAAGACAAGTAAATGGAATCGAGTAAATTATAATTTCTTTAGAACCTTTTAAATATTAAATTTTTGTAATAAACTCTGGATGTTTCTAAGATTTATTAGTATAATTTGCAGTGAAAAAAGAATTGACAGTACTTTTAATTATGATACAATTTCTATAGCTTTTAGGAGGAGGATATTATGATAAAGAGTATGACAGGTTTTGGTAGGGGAGAATTTAGTGATGAGCTTTATAGTTTTTCTGTGGAAATGAAAACTCTTAACCATAGATATAATGACATTATTATTAAAATGCCTAAGCATATAAATTTTTTAGGAGAAAAGATTAAAAAAATTATAAAAGGCAAAATAAGCAGAGGAAGAGTTGAAGTATATATAGATTATAAATATTTAAGTGATTCAGAAGTTGAAATTAAAACTGATATATCATTAGCAAATTCTTATTTAAAAGCCTTAGAAAATTTAAATCAAGAGTTACATATTAATGATAAGGTAAATTTAGATCATATATTATATAACGATGATATTATTAAAGTTGAAAAAAAAGAATTAGATGAAGAAAAAATATGGTCATGCTTAAAAAAGGCAGTAGAAATTGCTCTGGAAGAAACTATGTTTATGCGTGCTCAAGAAGGAAAAGAATTATATAAAGATATTAGGTTAAATTTATTAATTATTGAAGAAAAGGCAAAGGAAATAGAAAAAAGGTCATCTTTAGTAATAAAAGAATATAAGGTGAAACTTGAAGAAAGAGTTAAAGAATTATTAGAAGATAAATATACTTTAGACGAAGATAAATTATCTAATGAAATAGTCTTTTTTGCTGATAAATCTGATATTAATGAAGAAGTTATAAGATTATACAGTCATATAAATCAGTTTATGAAAAGCTTTGATGAAAAGGGTCCAGTAGGAAGAAAGTTTGATTTTTTAATACAAGAAATGAATAGAGAAGTTAATACAATAGGTTCAAAGGCAAATGATATAGAAATATCTAATAATGTAGTAGAAATTAAAAGTGAATTAGAAAAAATAAGAGAACAAATTCAAAATGTAGAATAGAATAAAGGAGGCATAATATGTCCGTTAAACTTATTAATGTAGGATTTGGAAATGTAGTATCAGCAAATAGAATAATTGCTATTGTAAGCCCAGAATCTGCTCCTATAAAAAGGATGATTCAAGAGGCTAGAGATAGAAAAATAATTATAGATGCAACATGTGGTCGCAGAACTAGGGCTGTTATAATTACAGATAGTGATCATATTGTACTCTCTGCAGTTCAACCAGAGACTGTAGCTCATAGATTGAATAGTAAAGAAAATCAAGATGCTGAAATAATGTAGAAAGAGGGATAGTTATGGATGAAGGTTTGCTATTAGTTATTTCAGGACCTTCTGGTTCTGGTAAAGGAACTATTTGTAGAGAACTTTTAAAGAGACATCAAAACATTAATTTTTCAATAAGTGCCACTACTAGAAAGCCTAGGAAAGGTGAAGACCATGGAATTAGTTATTTCTTCATTGGAGAAGAAAAGTTTAAGGACATGATAAGAAAAGAAGAATTCTTAGAATATGCTAATGTTCATGATAATTACTATGGTACTCCAAAAAAATATGTGTTTGAAAAAATGGAACAAGGTGAAAATATTATTCTAGAAATTGATGTTCAAGGGGCATTGCAAGTAAGGAAAGTTTATCCTGAAGCTGTATTAATATTTATCTTGCCACCTTCTATGGAAGAGCTTAAAAATAGAATTGTAAAAAGGGGAACTGAGTCTGAGAAAGATATTAGTAGACGACTAGAAAATGCATATAAAGAGATGGAATTTGGGAAGAATTATGATTATGTAGTGATGAATGACCAGGTTATAACAGCAGTAGAAAAAATAGAATCAATAATCACTGCTGAGAAAATTCGAGGAGTAAGGCAGAAAGAACTAATAGAACAAATATTATTGTAAGGGAGGATTTTTTATGTTATATCCATCAATTAATGAGTTGGTAGAAAAAATAGATAGTAGGTATACACTAGTAATGATTACTGCAAAAAGAGCAAGACAGCTAATAGATGGAGATAAACCTCAAATAGAGACCGATTCTATTAAACCTGTTAGTATAGCTATCGAGGAGTTTGACCAAAATCAGTTATACTATAAAAGACGAGAAACTAAAGGTGATGGGTAGGTGAATAATGTGTTAAAAAATAAAAACATATTAGTAGGAGTAACGGGTGGAATAGCTGCATATAAGGCTGTAGACGTTGTTAGTCGACTTAAAAAGATGAATGCAAATGTAGATGTGATAATGACTAAAAATGCTAAAAATTTTGTTGGGCCTACAACTTTCCAGTCAATTTCACAAAATTATGTTTCTATTGATATGTTTGAGGAACCTAAGTCTTGGGACATAGAACATATTGCTTTGGCGGATAAAGCAGATATGGTTTTAGTAGCTCCTGCAACAGGTAATATTATTGGGAAAATTGCTAATGGAATAGCAGATGATATGTTGACAACTGTAATAATGGCAACTAGAGCAAAAGTAGTTTTTGCACCAGCTATGAATTCTCATATGTATGCTAATCCAATTGTTCAGGAGAATATTGAGAAACTTAAAGGATTAAATTATGAATTTATAGAGCCAGGGACAGGGATGCTAGCTTGTGGATATCTTGGCAAAGGGAGAATGGCTGAACCAGCTGATATAGTCCAATATATATTAGATTCTCTTAATAAGAAAACTTTAATAAATAAAAAAATCATCGTAACAGCAGGTCCAACAATTGAACCTTTGGATCCTGTAAGATATATGACTAATTATTCCAGTGGTAAAATGGGATATGCAATAGCTGAGGAAGCTAGTAATAGAGGGGGGGATGTAGTATTAGTAACAGGCCCCACAAATTTACAACCACCTTCAAATGTTAAAGTTGTAAATATAAATACTACAATGGAAATGTTAAAGGCAGTTGAAGAGTATTTTAATGATTCAGATGTTTTAATAAAGGCTGCTGCACCCTTAGATTATAAACCTGAAAAGTTTAGTAAGGAAAAAATAAAGAAAAAAACTGGTGAGGATGATATACTAGAAATAAAATATATAAGAAATCCAGATATAGCTGCTAGCTTTGGTAAAAAGAAAGAGAACCAAATTATGGTTGGGTTTGCAGCTGAAACTGAAAATGTAGAAAAACATGCAAGGGAAAAATTAGAAAAGAAAAATTTTGACTTTATAGTAGCTAATGATGTTTCAAAAGAAGATGCTGGCTTTAGAACAGATACTAATATTGTTACTATAATAGATAATAAAGGATGTTCAGAAGAATATCCTCTAATGAGCAAAGAAAAATTATCAAAAGTTATTTTGGATAAGGTAGAAAAATTAATTGAAGCTAGATGATTTTTATCTAGCTTTTGATTTTTCAATAAGAGGGAATGATAATGTAATGGAAAAATTAGTTGCTAAAGTAATTATAGATAATAGAGTTGCTAAATTAGACAAGCCTTTTACCTATTTAATTAAGGATGAAATGATAAATGATATAAAAGAAGGTATGAGGGTAGTAATTCCTTTTGGTAGGGGAAATAGATTAATTAAGGGAATTGTTATCGCCCTAGAAGAATATCAGGGTGATTTAACAAAACTTAAGTATATAGAGAGTTTGCTAGATGATAAACCTTTAATATCTAAGGAACTAATAAAATTAAGTATTTGGATGAGTGAGTATTATTTATCTCCCTATATAGACTCTTTTAATACAGTTTTACCTCCTGGGGATTTTAAAAATATTATTTCCTTTATAAACTTAGAGGATAATCAAGATGTAAAATGGAATCAATTAAGTAATTTAGAAACAAAGATTATTAGATTATTAAGAAGAAATAATTGCATTCCGATAGATGAAGTGAAAAAAACTTTAAATGAGGAAAATATTAATAAGGATATAAGAAACTTAGAGGAAAAAAAATTAATAAGCACTTCATTTCAAGTAGATACAAAAATAAATAAAAAATATGAGAAATATGTGTTATTAAATAATAGTGGAATTTCTTTAGAAGAGCAAATTAAGAGAACAGGCTCAAGGGCCTATAAACAAATAGAAATTATAAAGTATTTATATTTTAAAGCTAAAGAAGGTGTGGAATTAAAAAAAATACTTATGGATGTAGATACTTCTTCTTCTACAGTAAAGGCTTTGGAGCAAAAAGGTATGGTTTCTATAATTGATAAAGAAGTTCTAAGAAGCCCTATTACTAAAGAAATTGAGGATTATAAAAGCTTTAACTTATCAAAAGCACAAAAACATTGTGTGGATTCTATTTTTACTAGTATAGAAAATAAAGATGAGAACAATAAATTTTTAATTCATGGTGTAACTGGTAGTGGAAAAACAGAAGTTTATCTCCAGTTAATTGAAAAGGTTATTAATATGGGAAAACAAGCGATTGTATTAGTACCTGAAATTTCATTGACACCTCAAATTATAGAAAGATTTGTAGGCCGTTTTGGAGATAATGTGGCAGTATTACATAGTAGACTTTCTTTTGGAGAAAGATTTGATGAATGGAGAAGAATTAAAGAGGGGAAAGTTAAAATAGCAGTGGGAGCTAGGTCAGCAGTTTTTGCACCTTTTGAAAATTTAGGTTTAATAGTAATTGATGAAGAACATGAAACCAGTTATAAATCTAGCATGAACCCTAAGTATAATGCTATTGAAGTTGCCGAGAAAAGATGTGAATTGGAAAAAAGTTATTTAGTACTAGGAACAGCAACTCCTTCTGTTGAAACTTATTATAGGGCTAAAATTAAAGAGGTTCAGTTACTTAATTTACCAGATAGGATAAATAGAAAACAAATGCCTTCTATAAAAATAATAGATATGAGGGAGGAACTAGAAAAGGGTAATAAAACCATGTTTAGTTCTGATTTATTTATAGGAATATCTGAAAATTTAAAACAAGGTAAACAAACTATATTGTTTTTAAATAGGAGAGGGTATTCAACCTTTGTATCTTGTAGAAAATGTGGATTTGTGTTAAAATGTAGTAATTGCGATGTATCTATGACTTATCACCTGCAAAAGAAAATATTAAAATGTCACTATTGTGGTGGGGCACAAAAAGCTCCAACAATATGTCCCTCTTGTAAAAGCGGGTATATTAAATACTTTGGAATTGGTACACAAAAAGTTGAAGAAGAAGTTAAAAAGTATTTTCCTAAGGCAAAAGTGGCTAGAATGGATGTAGATACTACTACAAGAAAGGGCAGTCATGTAAAAATATTAGAGAAGATGAAAAAAGGGAAAATCGATATTTTAATAGGAACGCAAATGGTAGCAAAAGGTTTAGATTTTCCAAATGTCACATTGGTAGGTATTATAGCAGCAGATACTAGTTTAAATTTACCCGATTTTAGATCATCGGAACGAACTTTTCAACTAATTACTCAAGTAGCTGGTAGGGCAGGTAGGGGTGATATAGACGGAAATGTAATAGTTCAAACTTATAGCCCCGATCATTTTAGCATACAAACTTCTAAAGAGCATGATTATATAAATTTTTATAGCAAAGAAATAGCTTTAAGAAAGGAGTTTGAATTTCCGCCTTTTACTAATTTGGTGAGTATTGTTATTTATGGAGGGGATGATGCAAAGATTTCTTCTATATCCAAATTAGTATATAATGATGTAATTAGTGGTTTAAAGGAAAATAAAAAAGAAGATGTTATAGAAAATATATATGGACCTAATCCAGCACCTCTTGAAAGAATAAAAAATAATTATAGATGGCAAATATT
>DATGTQ010000016.1 GCA_035301805.1 Tissierellales bacterium | reverse complement strand
GACAGTTTGTTAGACCACTAAATACTATTGCAAATACTTTTAATACTTTACAATCAGGAGTCGCAGGTGCTGAAAGGGTATTTGAAGTATTAGATGAAGCTGAAGAAAAAGAAGATTTAGAAAATGCAGTAGCTTTAAAGGATATTAAAGGAGATGTAGTTTTTAATAATGTTTCTTTTGGTTATGAAGCAGATAATTTAGTCTTAAAGAATGTCAGTCTAGATGTAAAAGCTGGGACTAATGTAGCTTTAGTAGGTGCTACAGGAGCAGGTAAAACTACTATTGTGAATTTGCTTACTCGTTTTTATGATGTAACTGAAGGAGAAATACTCATTGATGGTATTGATATTAGGAAGTATTCTAGAGATAGTTTAAGGAAAGCTTTTGGTATGGTATTACAAGATACCTACTTATTCTCTGGAACAGTGGAAGAAAATATTCGCTATGGTAAATTAAATGCAACTGACCAAGAGGTAAAGAAGGCAGCAAAGTTAGCTAATGCAGATCCTTTTATAAGAAGATTACCTAAAGGCTACAATGCTATCTTAGCTGAAGGAGGTACAAATTTAAGCCAAGGAGAAAGACAGCTTCTAACTATAGCTAGAGCTATTTTAGCTAATCCTTCTATATTAATATTAGATGAAGCTACAAGTAGTGTAGATACAAGGACAGAGTTAAGGATACAAGAAGCTATGTTAAGGCTTATGGAGAACCGTACAACCTTCATTATAGCCCATAGACTTAGTACTATTAGAGATGCAGATATAATTATGGTAATTGATAATGGTAAGATAATAGAAAAAGGAAATCATAAGGAGCTTATAGCTAAAAAGGGAGCTTATTATGATTTGTATAATAGTCAGTTTATAGGTGAATCAGGTTTTGATTAACCGAAACCTGATTCTATTTTATATAGAGTTTTAACTCTTTTTTGTAAGAATTCTCTTATCTTCGATAAACGGGAGAGGGATTGTAAAATATTCTCATATTATATAAATAGTATGAGATAATCAGTATAAATGCTAGTAAGAGCCTACTGAAACTAGCTATGTAGCCTTGATATTACCGGGGTAGGGATTATCCTTAGAACTTGGGTAAGCTTGGTAAGTTGTTACTATTGACCAAGAAGCTTCCACTTCAACGAACGTAGTGAGTAAGTGGTGAGTAGTTCACGAAAATATATGAGGATATTGATTTAATAGATAATATTTATACTCATAACTATAGTATAAATATTATCTATTGGTAACGTGAAGCTAATTATAATAATATTGTATACGTGAAGATATTGTCACATAATGAGGTGAATATATGTTAAAGGAGGAGTATTTGTTGAAAAGACGATTTAGTTTATTATTGTGTATAATTTTGGTTTTTGGATTAGCAGTAACAGGATGTTCTAATGAAGAAGGTAAACTAGAAGAAGATAACGAAGTTGTAGAAGATAATAAAGACTTTAAGGCTCAAATAACATTTAATGGTTCATCTACTTTAGCACCTGTAATGTCTTCTATAGCAACTGACTTTATTGAAGAATATGAGACTTGGGATCAAGTGGATTCAAGCTTTCCAAAAGAAAACATAGCTATATATGTTTCAGCTGGTGGTTCTGGGGCTGGTGTTAAAGCTGTATTAGAGGAAACTAGTGATTTGGGTATGTTAGCAAGGGAAATAAAGGATGAAGAAAAAGAAAAAATAGGAGAAGATATGAAAGACTTTACTCTTGGTATAGATGCTTTAACTATTTCTGTAAACCCTGAAAATCCTATACATGAAATAAAAGATGATCTATCTTCTGAAGAAATAAAGAAAATATTCTCAGGAGAATATAAATATTGGGATGAAGTAGAAAGTAGTCTTCCACACAATGAAATAGTGGTAGTAATAAGAGATTTAGGTGGTGGAGCCCACGGAGTATTTCAAGATAGTATAATGGGTGAAACAGAGGTCAGGGAAGATGCTATACAAGCTCCTTCAATGGGTGCTTTAGTAACTAAAATCATTGAAAACAAAGATGCAATAGGATATGCATCCTTTGGTATGGTGAACCAAAATGAAGGAGAACTAATACCTTTAAAAGTTGATAGCATAGAAGCAACAAAAGAACATATTGTAGATGGATCCTATAAGATTTCTAGACCACTTATAGTAGTTAAGAAAGGTGAACTAACTGCAGAACAACAAGCCTTTATGGATATGGTTACATCTGAAAAAGGTTCAAAAATTATAGAGGAAATGGGTTTTGTACCAGTAAACTAAAATTCAGGGGGTAATATCCCTGAATTTTTTGGGGTGGTTATATGAAAAAGTTAAAGGAAAAAATATTTGTATTTAATATAAAACTCTTAACTTTGTTTTCTGTATTAATTCTTGCTTTTATAGTTTTATTTATATTAAAAGAGAGTGTTATATTCTTTGAGGAAGTTTCTATACTTAAATTTGTTACGGGAAAAACTTGGAATCCTTTAGGACCTCCAAATGAACTAGGTATATTACCAATAATATTAGGCACAATTTATGTATCATTAGTAGGTATTTTGATATCATTGCCAATAGGGGTTGGAACTGCTATTGTACTGTCCACTTATACCAATGAAAAGATAAAGAGACTTTTAACAGAAATTATAGACATATTAGCAGGCATACCCTCTGTGGTCTATGGCTTTATAGGACTACTAGTAATAGTGAAATCCTTTGAAACTAAATTTTCATTTCCCTCAGGAGAATCTGTTTTAGCTGGTGGTATGCTTCTTTCCATTATGATGCTTCCTTATATAATTTCTACTTGTGCAGAATCTATGGAAAAAGTTTATAAGGAATATAACCAACTTTCTAGTGCATTGGGTGTTTCTAAAACCTATATGATAAGGAAAATAGTTATGCCAAAAAGTAAAAGAAGTATATTAGCAGCTATAGTTTTAGCTTTAGGTAGGGGGATGGGGGAGACTATGGCAGTTATGATGGTTATAGGTAATTCCCCAATTATGCCTAAGTTGCTGAAAAAGTGTCAAACAATCCCTTCTCTTATTGCTCTTGAAATGGGGATGGTGGAAGTAGGAAGCTTGCATTATCATGCTCTCTTTGCTTCTGGTTTTATCTTAATGATAATGCTATTTATTATAAATATAGTATTGCACTTTATTAAAAAAAGTATAGATATTTAAATGTATTTAGGGATTGATAAATATGAATGAAAATATAAAAGACAAAATATTTAAGGCATTAGTTTCTATAAGTGCACTTATAGTGATTATAGTTGTCGCCTATATATTTATATATATATTTAAAAATGGGTTTAAATCTATTAATAAAGAATTTATATTTGGTGAACCAAAAGGTATGCCTTTAGGCTCAGAAGGTGGAGTATTTCCTGCAATTGTGGGAAGTCTGTCTCTTATGATTATAGCCTGTATCTTCGCTTCTATTCTGGCTATTGCAACCTCTATATACTTAGTTTTTTATTGTGATTCTAAAAGAATGGATAGTATAATACATTTAATAGTTCAATGTATGGCCGGAACTCCATCTATAGTTTTGGGGTTATTTGGATACACATTGTTAGTTTTGCATTTAAAATTAGGTAGATCATTATTATCTGGTGGCATAACTTTAGGTATAATGATATTTCCACTTATTCAAATTAGAGTGGAAAAAACTTTAAATGAAGTAGATCAAAGGATAATTAATTCCTCTTATGCCTTAGGGGTGCCCAAAGCTTATACAATTTTGAAGCTTATACTACCTTTATGTAGGGTAGATATAATTTCTGCCATAACTTTAGCTGGTGGGTTTGCAATGGGTGCTTCTGCACCAATTATATTAACAGCAGCTGTAATTTTTGCTCCAGTACCAAAATCTTTATCCTCTCCAGTAATGGCATTACCTTTTCACTTATATGTATTAATTGGAGAAGGTATTTCCCTTGAAAAATCTTACGGGACGGCTTTAGTTCTTATAATACTCTTACTAATTATAAATATAATTGCTTCAATTCTAAGTAGGAAAAGAAAGGAGCATAGATAGATGGATATTCTTGAAATAAAAAATTTATCTATTAGTTATGGTTATAAACCAGTAATAAAAAATTTATCAATGAATATAAAAAAGAATAAGATAACAGCTATAATAGGACCATCAGGTTGTGGTAAATCTACATTACTAAATACATTAAATCTTATGATAGGAGAAAATGGTGGAAATTTTATAGGGGAAATTTTATTTAAAAGTAGGGATATATTAAATTACGAGAAAAATGATATAAGGAAAATGATAGGTATGGTATTTCAACAACCAACACCTTTTCCATTTTCAGTATATAAGAATTTAACTTATGCTCCTATATACTATGGCATAAAAGCTAAAGATGAATTAAATAATATAGTAATTACTAATCTTAAAAAGGTGGGATTATATGATGAAATCCATAACGATTTAAATATACTAGCAACAAACCTTTCAGGAGGACAACAACAAAGATTATGTATAGCGAGAGCCCTAACTGTAGAACCAGAAATATTATTAATGGATGAGCCCTGTTCAGCTTTAGATATAAAAAACACAGCTAATATAGAAGAAATGCTTTTAAGGTTTACTAAAGAGTATACAATAGTTATTGTCACCCATAATTTGTCTCAAGCTAAAAGGATATCTGATTATACTGCATTTATCTTAGATGGAGAATTAATAGAATATGGAGAAACGGAAGAAATATTTAACAATCCTAAAGATAAAAGGACTAGAGATTATATAGAAGGAATTTATGGTTAAGAGAATAAAATAATATTTTCAAAGTATCAATGTGGATTTTTAATAAGGAAATATAAATCTATTGACTTTATTACCAGTTAATGTATACTAAAAGTGTATATTTAAAGGCGAATCAAAACTAATATAAAGGAGGTTCAAATTGTCTTATATAGTTATTACACTTATACTTATAATAATAATCTTTAGATTTTTCAAACCTATGGAATATATTAAGATGGCCCCAATTAAAATCTTCATAATATCTATCATAGCTTTATTAGCATTAACTAGTTTATTAACTTCTAGAAGAAAAATAGATGTTACAAATCAAGATATAGGTTTTAGAACTGTTAGTTTTATTCCTGAAAGTACAGAAAATGGTACGAAATGTGATTATAACAAGTTTGATGGAGTAAGAAAATTATACGAATTTAGTGCAAAAGAAGAAGATGTAGTAAATATTAAATATCAATCGGACACTCTTAAAATGGCTATATTGGATAATGAAAATAATATAATACATGATTTTGATATTAATGAAGAACATGATGTAGATCTAGTATTTAAAAAGTCTAGTAAATTTTCCATTAATATATATGGCAAAGGGAAGAATGGAAGTTTTAAAATAGAAATAAACCCTAAGGATGATATAGGGGCGATTAAAAAATGTTATTAATAGATTGATGTTAGTATAATTTTAGGCATTTTTGTACCTTTTAACAAATTTTCTTATTTCATAAATGTTCATGTGACGAATATATACAGGTAGCAATTAGGATGAAGAAAGACAAAATGATAGGTGAGTAAAAAGTGATTGCAAATAATATGTTGGTATGGCTCTCGATAGAGGTACGAAATTGGAATGCAACAGGTGGTATTCTTGATTGCACGTGGTAGTAAACTATTAAAAAAGGGGTTGAATATATGATAAATCAAAGAGTATTAAATTTCTATCGAGATTTTAGAAATAGCAAGGCTTATAATCGAATGATGTTTTTAATTATATTAGTCGGTTTAATGTATTACCCCATTAGCATGGCCAGAAGGCAATCCAATTGCAATATTAACTGGTAAATATCTTATAGGTCCCTATATACTACTGTTATTAATGTTTGCTATATGTTTATTATATAAAGATGTCCTTTTATATATTTTCAGTCTATTATTATTAATACCAAATTTATTACTTTTGTTAATTGGATTAATTATGGGAGGGAAACTGTAAACTTTTATGATTATGCATTGTTTTTGGTCCCTATAATAGTATTTTTAATCATTAATATAAGGTACTGCTATCTTTACCTACAAGTATTAAATAGAAGCTTATAATGATGTAAAATATCTATAGAAGGTATATGTCTAAAATGTAAAATCAGAAAATTCAAAAATGGAAATTAAGAATTGAAAATAACCTTTCAAAAAAGTTACAGGGGTTAAAAATGAGGGATTATTAATTTTATTTAAATGAAATTAATACATAGTTCTTTATTCTTTAATTATAATTTATAATATAATAATTGATTTTTTAAAAAAATATATTATATAATGAATATAGAATATGCAGAAAACTTTAACTAAAAGGAGCTATCTATAATGAAACTTGTATATAGAGGAAAAACGAAAGATGTTTATGATTTAGAAAATGGAAATTATTTATTAAAATTTAAAGATGATGTAACAGGAGAAGAAGGTACATTTGATCCAGGTGCTAATAAGGTAGGTTTAACTATGGAGGGAGCGGGAAAGGCTGGGCTTAAACTGTCAAGGTTCTTTTTCGAAAAAATAATTGGAGAAGGGATTCCTACTCATTATATAAATTCGGATATAGAAAAAGCTACAATGACAGTAAAGCCGGCTACTCCTTTTGGAAATGGTTTAGAGGTAATTTGTCGTTATAGAGCTGTCGGAAGTTTTTTACGTAGATATGGCATGTATGCAGAAGAAGGGCAACCTTTAGATGCTTTTGTTGAAATTACTTTAAAAGATGATAGGCGTAATGATCCTCCAATCACAAAAGATGCACTTCATATGTTAGGAATACTAACAAAAGATGAATATAAGATATTAAAAGATTTAACTATTAAAATTAGTAATCTTGTAAAAGAAGAGCTAAATAAAAATGGTATTGAACTTTATGATATTAAGCTTGAATTTGGAAGAGTAGGAGAAGATAATCGCATAGCTTTAACTGACGAAATATCTGGTGGAAATATGAGAGCTTATAAAAATGGTGAATATTTAGAGCCTTTGGAATTGACTAAATTAGTGTTGGAAAATCAATAGGATTAGGGAAGTGAAGTGGTTAGTAAACTCAATTGAGTGTACTAACCATTTCTTACTAAAATAGGATTAAATGTGTTATACTAGGATATTATTATAGATCTTTATAAGGGGTCAGAAAATTTTGAAAGAGGGGTTGACTTTTTGGTAAAAAAGGGTTAAAATATAATAGAATTTGAATTATTCAGAAAAGTATTAAAATTGAAAACGGGAACACAACTTAACATTATTTTATTTTGTGTTAATTTAAATACTCTTACCTTTTAATATCTTTTAGGGCTTTGAATTTTTTCAAAGCCTTTTTCTTTTTTTGAAATTTTGACTTAGGTCAAAGTTTTTCTTATATATAATTAATATAATTGATATAATTAATATAGTAAATATAATTAGGACTATTGAGGGGGAATAAAAGATGAGTATGTTTTGTTATCAATGCCAAGAAACAGCTGGAGGGAAAGGCTGTACAAAGGTTGGAGTGTGTGGAAAAACAGCAGATTTAGCTCAACTTCAAGATTTAATGATATATGCCCTAAAGGGAATTTCAGTATTAGGATTAGAGGCAGATAAAATTGGATACAAGATGCCAGGATTAGATAGATTTATAATCGAAGGATTATTTATGACTATAACAAATGCAAACTTTGACAAAGATAGATTCTTTGAAAAGATTAAAGATGCACTTAAATTAAGGGATGAATTGAAAGATGCATTAATTGAAAAAGGTGTTGAACTAGGAGACTTAAAAGATCCTGCAACCTTTACAGTTAATTCAAAAGATGAAATTGAATATAAGGCAGGTAGCAAAGAAGTAGGAGTTTTAGCTACGGAAAATGAAGATATTCGTTCTCTAAGAGAATTAATTACTTATGGGGTTAAGGGAATGGCAGCTTATGCAGAACATGCTAGTAATTTAGGATACGAAGATGAAGAAATATCTAAATTTATTAGAAAAGCATTAGCAGCTACTTTAGATGAGAGCTTAACTGTAGATGATTTAGTTGCTCTTACACTTGAAACTGGCAAATATGGTGTAGAAGTCATGGCTTTATTAGATAAGGCTAATACATCAACTTATGGAAATCCAGAAATAACAGAGGTAAATATCGGTGTTAGAAATAATCCAGCAATACTTATATCTGGTCACGACTTAAAAGATATGGAAGAACTATTAAAACAAACAGAAGGTACTGGCGTAGATGTTTATACTCATGGAGAAATGTTACCAGCTCATTATTACCCAGCATTTAAAAAGTATGATCATTTTGTAGGAAACTATGGAAATGCATGGTGGAAACAAAAAGAAGAATTTGAAAAATTCAATGGACCAATATTGTTTACAACAAACTGTATAGTTCCACCAAAAGCTTCTTATGCAGATAGAGTATATACAACAGGTTCATCAGGATATCCAGGATTTAAACATATTTCTGATAGAGTAAATGGAGAAGCCAAGGATTTCTCAGAAATAATAGAACACGCTAAGAAATTACCAGCACCTACTGAAATAGAATCAGGAAAAATCGTTGGCGGATTTGCCCACAACCAAGTATTTGCTTTAGCTGATGACGTTGTAGAAGGAGTAAAGACAGGGGCAATTAAAAAGTTCTTTGTAATGGCTGGTTGTGATGGAAGAATGAAGAGCAGAAACTACTATACAGATTTCGCAAAAGCTCTCCCCAAAGATACAGTTATTTTAACAGCAGGTTGTGCTAAATACAAATATAATAAATTAAATTTAGGAGATATAAATGGAATACCAAGAGTTCTTGACGCTGGACAATGTAATGACTCCTATTCCTTAGCTCTTATAGCTCTTAAACTACAAGAAATATTTGGATTGGAAGATGTAAATGAATTACCAATTGCATATAATATTGCATGGTATGAACTAAAGGCAGTAATAGTACTTCTTGCACTTCTACATTTAGGGGTTAAAGATATTCACTTAGGACCAACTTTACCAGCATTTCTTTCACCAAATGTAGTAAATGTATTAGTAGAAAACTTTGGAATTGGTGGAATAACAAATGTAGAAGATGATATAAAAATGTTCTTAGAAGCTTAATTAAGTAATGGGAAAGTCCACTTGTGAAAAACATAAGTGGACTTCTTTCATTTATTTACTAAATTTTTGATTTATATCAAAGCTTTATTTATGAATAAACAATATAATGAATGTGAAAGATATAAACAAATAAAAATTAGGGAGGTCTTTTAAAGATGAAAACTATAACTTATAAACTATCTACTTTAACTTGTCCAAGTTGTACGGCTAAAATTGAAGGTGCATTGAAAAAAACTAAAGGTGTTGAAAAAATTGAAGTGTTATTTAATTCTAGTAGAGTAAAAGTAACTATTGATGAATCTGTTGTGGAATCAGATGAAATTAAGGATATTATTGAAAGTTTAGGATATGATGTTTTAGGAGAAAAATAAAGATTCAATAAGGAAGGGGTGTAGATTTGATTAGTAAAGGTCGTAGGGTATTAATATCAGGTATATTAATAGTTATATCTTTTATACTAAAACATACTATAGCTGAAGCTTTAGTTACTAATTTATTTATGATCAGTGCTGCTATTGTAGCTGGCTGGCCTATAGCAAAAAATGCAATTAGTGCCCTAAGATATAAAATATTAGGAATAGATGCATTAGTAACTATAGCAGCGACAGGAGCCATCTTTATAGGAGAATATTGGGAAGCGGCAGCAGTAACATTTTTATTTATGCTAGGTGATTATTTAGAATCCAAAACTATAGAAAAAACTAGATCATCTATAAAATCATTATTAGATTTAGCACCAGATATGTCCAGGGTAATAAGAGATGGTGAAGAAGTTTTATTAACTCCTGATGAAGTGGTAAAAGAAGACATAGTTTTAGTAAAACCAGGTGAAAAAATATCAGTAGATGGAACAGTAGTAGAAGGAAATGCTTATGTGAATCAAGCAGCAATTACAGGAGAATCTATTCCAGTAAACAAAGAAGAAGATGAAGAAGTATTTTCTGGTACTATAATTGAATCAGGTTATTTAAAAATAAGAGCAGATAAAGTAGGGGAAGATACTACATTTGCTAAAATATTAGAAATGGTAGAAGAAGCTCAAGACAAAAAAGCTAAAACTCAAAAATTTCTAGAAGTATTTTCAAGATATTATACTCCTTCTATTATGGTTCTAGCAGCATTACTATTTCTATTTACAAAAGATTTAAGATTGTCTTTAACGTTACTTGTAATAGCTTGCCCAGGGGCTTTAGTAATATCTACTCCCGTTTCTATAGTATCCGGTATTGGAAATGGGGCTAAACATGGAGTTCTTATTAAGGGTGGAGAAATAATGGAGGATTTAGGTAAGGTTAAAGTATTAGCTTTTGATAAAACTGGAACTTTAACAGAAGGTAAGCCTAAAGTAACTAAAGTAAAATCCTTTAACATTAATGATATAGATGAAGACCAATTATTGAAAATTGCGGTAATTGGAGAAAAATACTCAGAACATCCATTGGCAAAAGCAATAATAGAAGCAGGTGAAGAAAGGCTTGGCTCTATAGAAGGTGAACCGGAGGATTCAGAAATAATTACAGGTCAGGGGTTAAAAGTAAAAGTTGAAGGAAAGACTTATTTAATAGGGAATAGAAAATTATTATTAGAAAACCATATAAAAATAGATAGCCAAGAGGAAAAATATATTCAAAGTGAGGAAGAAGAAGGACAGACAGTGGTATTTATTTCAAGTTTAGAAGACCTATTAGGGACAATATCCATAGCAGATACAATTAGAGAAGATGCAAAAGAACTAATTAAAAATTTAAAAGGATTAGGTATAGAGAAAGTTGTAATGCTGACAGGTGATAATAAAAGAGCCGCAGCTTCGATTTCTAAACAATTAGGTATTGACGATTATTATGCAGAATTATTGCCAGAAGGAAAAGTAGAAGTCCTTGAAAAACTGCAAGATGAAATTGGTCCAACAGCTATGGTAGGTGATGGAGTAAATGATGCCCCAGCATTAGCTTCAGCAGATTTAGGTATTGCCATAGGTGGAGCTGGTACTGATGTAGCCATGGAAACTGCTGATGTAGTTTTAATGTCTGATGAAATTAAAAAATTGTCTCATGCTATTGGATTAAGTAGGGCTACTGTAAGGAATATGAAGCAGAATATATACTTTGCTATAATTGTAGCAGCAGTCCTTTTAATAGGTGTAATTGCTAAAGTAGTATTCTTATCTTCAGGAATGTTGGTTCATGAGTTAAGTGTACTCCTTGTAACTATAAATGCTATAAGATTGTTATCATATGGTGAAAAAGAAAGAGCCCTTAGCTAAGGGCTCTTAATCAACTTTTTCCTCTAACTCTTTAAGTAGCTTAAGATATTTATTTTGGGTACCTTTTTCATTGGCATCTTTTTCAATTTTTTCACTTTGTTTATCTACTTCTTGTTTATTTTCAGAAGGAAGTAATTTTTCAGCAAATTTATACAGAGCTGTATTTTCTTTATCAATATGTCTATTTAATAAATCTGCATAGGAAATAGAATTAGCTATTATATCTAACCTTTTTTCATCATTGCCTTCCTTGTATTCATCCAAAGCTTTTTCTAGGTTGAGGATGTAAAGACGGGCAATATCATGTTCGATTAACATACCTGTAATAGGACCGTTTTTTGCGAACTGTGGAAGGTTTTCTTCCATAATCTTAAATAATACTTTTTCTTCTTTCATATGATGATGTTTATCAGCATAATTTCTAATAAAGTCAATTATTTTATAAAAATCATCATAATCTATATTTTTATCTAACAATACTTTATAAGAATATTTTCTTATAACTTTTAACATTCTTTTAATATTTTCGTGTTCTTGGACCATAATATTTATTGATTTCATATAATCACCTCAAGACTATGATACCCTATTATTTAATATAAGAATAGCCTTTTTGCTATTTTTATATAGATAAAAATTAGTAATATGATAATATATATTCATAGAGAACATAAGGAGGTTATAAAATGAGTTTTAAAATTACGGATAAAGTAACTTGGGTAGGAAAAATTGACTGGGAACTTAGAAGTTTTCATGGAGATGAACTTTCTACACACAGAGGAACTTCTTACAATTCTTATTTAATAAGGGATGAAAAGAATGTTCTTATTGATACTATATGGAAACCCTTTGATGAAGAATTTGTAGAGAATCTAAAAAAAGAAATAGACTTAAAGGAAATAGACTATATAATTGCCAATCATGCTGAGGTAGACCATAGTGGTGCTTTGCCATTACTTATGAAGGAAATACCTGAAGTACCAATTTACTGTACAGCAGCTGGTGCAAGAATATTAAAAGCTCACTATCATGAAGATTGGAACTTTGTAGAAGTTAAGACTGGAGATACTCTAAATATTGGAGAAAGTGAACTCACATTTGTTGAGGCAAAAATGTTACATTGGCCAGATAGTATGTTTACATATATGAGTGGTGAAAACATATTATTTAGCAATGATGCCTTTGGGCAACACTATGCATCAGAACAAATGTACAATGATTTAGTAGATCAATCCGAATTATACTATGAGGCTTTAAAATATTATGCAAATATATTATCTCCTTTTAATCCATTAGTAACTATGAAAATTAAAGAAGTTTTAGGATTTAATTTACCTTTAGATATGATTGCAACTAGCCATGGAATTATATGGAGAGATAACCCAACTCAAATAATAGAAAAATATTTAGAATGGGCAAAAGACTATGAAGAAAATCAAGTAACAATAATTTATGATAGTATGTGGGATGCAACGAAGAGAATGGCTGAAACTATAGCAGAAGGTATTAGATCTGAAGATAAAGATGTGGTTATAAAACTATATAAAACATCTAATACAGATAAAAATGATATTATTACTGAAATGTTTAAATCAAAAGCAGTATTATTCGGTGCTTCAACTGTAAATAATAGTATATTGTCATCTATGTCAGGAGTACTTGATATGATAAAAGGATTAGGATTTAAAAAGAAAAGGGCAGCAGCTTTTGGTTCCTACGGCTGGAGTGGTGAAGGTGTTAAAATTATGACTGAAAGATTAAAAGATGCAAAAATGGATGTAGTAAATGATGGAATAAGAGAATTATGGAACCCAGATGACGAAGCTTTAGAACGTTGTAGAGAATTTGGAAAGGATTTTGCTAAGAACTTGTAG
>DATGTQ010000015.1 GCA_035301805.1 Tissierellales bacterium | reverse complement strand
TTATAGCACGCTCCCCACAGGCGGGGTCAGATAGAAAGTGAGGTTTTTGTAGGTTTATTTGCTATTTTACATAATTTTAGATAAAAATTTAGAGAAGATTTAATCTATGTCTATCTTCTCTAAGTCTGTTGTTTACCATGTCTAGTAACATTTAATGTTTTTTAGAATTCTTAAGATTTATGCATGTCATTACTTTGACACGAAGGGTCATACTTGGTAGTTAGTTATTTGCTGTTTTGGGAAAATAAGGTGTTATGTTGTTCATGGTAAAACGTTTAATATAAATAGTGTGTCATAGAGAAACTAATTTTATGCTTTTTTCAACTCGTTAACAAGAGTTTAACATTTTCTCATAAATTGCATTAAAAATAATATTGCACTTATTTAATACTTCTTTAGGTGTCTTTTCTATAAATTCATATGGTCTTTCACTTAAATCCAATACTTTGATTTGATCCATTAAAATATCACCTTTAGTTTGAATGTTATATTCATCTAAATTTATTCTGGTAAAAAAAGTGCTGGTTGAATTTGTTATTGGAACTACTGTTACTATTCCATTTAGTTCTTTTTGTGTAATAGGATCCGATATTACAAGTCCAGGTCTATATCCCCCTTGTTCATGGCCCTTAGATGGTGAAAAATTAATTTTTATTATATCTCCAAACTTTAAATTATTGAAGTCATTTTTATCTAGTTTAATCATTATTCTTACCACACTTCTTTCCCAACAGGATTTCCCCAATCTATATCTAATTTTGGATTTAATTTTTCTCCCTTAGATTGTTCAGCTAAAAGTTCAAATTTTGTTTTTTCTTGTTTCTTTTTTAATATTATATTTTCTCCTTCTATATCAACATTAAAACTTATATTTTCAAAATTGTTACTATCTATGTTTAATTCATCTAATATTATTTTTGGTATACGAATAGCTGCACTATTACCCCATTTAGCTAAATTAAGTTTCATCCAAATCACCTCTTTTTTTAAATTACTTCTTACATTTAGTATATACCCGTATATACCAAATGTCAATCTTAACTATATCTTATGTCAAAAAATATATATTATATAATGTTTGAATCTTATTTTCCTTTTCCTCTTATAAAGTTCTCCTTATTTAGGAAAACTTATTATGTATTAGTTATGATATTCTTAGGATAGAACCCCAAACCCATTGATTTATCTACACTTTATGCCCGTGTCATTATTATAGCACGTTCCCCGCAAGCAGGAGCAGAGAAAGATTAAGATTAAAGTTCTATTAAAGGAGGACAAGTGTTAGGAGTAGCCTAAGCTAGTCCTTTAAATTCAAGCTAAAATATTCTTCTAATTCATCTATTATTGAATCCACTATCTTATTTTTATAATCATCCGTTAGCAAAAGTTTTTCTTCATTTTCATTAGATAAAAACCCACATTCAATTATTACAGCTGGCATCTTTGTCTGATTCAGTACAATTAAATCTTCTCTTTCTATTATTCCCTTATCATTAGCACCAGTTCTATTAATTAGTGAATTCATCATAATTTGTGCCAATTCGTTATTATTTAAATCGCCAACAGTACTTTCTCTATTTGGATAATAAAGTACCTGAATCCCATTTGTAGAATTATTATTTTCCATAGCATTACCATGTATGCTAATAAATACCCTAGCTCTTTTTTTATTTGCCAATTTTGCCCTTAAAAGATTGTCTACATATTCATCACTATCTCTAGTTAAAATAACTTTATAGCCATTTGACCTTAATTTTTCCTTTAGTTTTTTAGAAATCTCTAAATTAATATCTTTTTCATAATTACCACTAAATCCGGTAGTTCCTGGGTCTTTGCCTCCATGTCCAGCATCTATTACTATAACCTTTTCTGAAGATTTGAAATTAAGACTTAGAAATGGAATCCTTCTTAATGTAATTAATATAATTAAAGCCAGTAATATGACTAAAAATACTCGTTTAATTTTTCTAAACAACAGATGTACCCCCCTTATACTGATGAGCATTACATGAACTTACATAGACTACCCTTCTATAATTTCTTTTTTATACTTATTGTAAATCTTTGATATAGCAATATATATTATCAAAATATATCCTATAATAACTAAAATAAATAAATAGTTTAAATTTAATAAAAAATCTATTGGTCTAAATATCGTAAATAATTTAGACATTATATAGGTAATAGCTAATACTATAAAAGGCATTGAGAAAATAAAGCTAAATAAAATTTTCTTTTTCTCCTTTTCTAATATACTTTCTAATAATTTTTTGTCCATTCCTATGGATTTATATAATAAAAATTCATCTTTTCTCTTTAGAAATAGGTTATAGAATGAAAAATAGGAATTTGAAAATCCAACTACTACAAAAAACAGACTTAAGAAAATTGCCAATACACTTCCTATTATATTTCTTTTCTTGACTAAGTTTTTCTCATCTAATTTAGATTCTAAAAAGTAGTCATCTACCTTAAAATACTCCATTGACATATTATTAATGCTCTCTTGAATTTCCTCTATATTATCAGTTTTAACTGAAATATATTCATATTGATCTAGATCTCCTATTCTTAAAAAGTTATGGAAAAGTTCTATATACTGAGACTTAGGCATATATACATTTAAACAATATTTCATAAAAGTATAATCAAATAGGGGGGTATCTATTTTATCCTCTACGTTTAAAGTGAATTCATGCCCCTTAGTTTTAGTCCCCTTAACCTCTATAAGATTTTCATATTCTGAAAGAGATAATTCATTTACATCGTCTTTTAAAAATTTTATATCTTTCATATCTGATACTGGAATATTAAAATCATCTCCCATAGTATTTAAAAGAATAGCTTTATTTCCAACATAATCATCTGGGTTAAACCCTCTTTCTAAAGCCAATTCTTTAAATTTTTCATCTTCTATACCAAAGATTTCTACCCTCATATTTTCAAAAGACCCTATTTCTTTTCCTAAACTACTTAAACTATCTGTGTTCCTATATTTATTTGAAACCATATTAGGATCAAAATCTAAAAATACAGTTTCTTTTCTGAAATTTACTAAATCCTCTATATTTAATTTTTTAATTTCTTTTATAAAATCTTCATGTAATGGCTTTAAAGTTGCATATTCACCTTGAATATCATATGTTTCATATTTACTTACACGATTATATTTTTTATCCATAGAATAATAAGTAATCGCCACCATTACAAATACCATTAATAAAAAACCTATTTTAAAAGTTATACCTGTAAATCTAAAATTATATTTACTATTTTTATAAAATTGTTTTGAAAGGTCTTTTTCTATATTTCCTGTATATTTTAAATCATGCTTTTTATAATTTTTATTTCTAATATTTCCCTTTAATCCATCTAATATAGAATTTTTCTTAAGTTTTTTGATTGGCTTTTTAATTCCTATATATATTATTAAAAAGCTTAGAATATATACGAATAAAACAAGCCTAAAATCTAATTTTAAATCCAAATGCATATATATTGAATATAAATCTTTTCCACCAGAAAAATATTTATCAACTGAATTTATAATTAAAAATAATATCTTTACTAATCCAAGAGATAAAAGCATTCCTAATACTATTGGTATCTGGGATATATACATAATCTTTAATCTTATTATTTTACTTATATCTTTATTTGTAGCCCCAATAGATTTAAGCTTTGAATATTCCATAATAGATTTTGATTCTTGAACTAGAAATAAGTTTAGAATTATTGAATAAAAAAGAATTATTAATATTATAAATAGAACAAATACTAGAATATGGTTAGTATAATCCTTTAATAAATTCTTTTCTGGGTCAATAACGAAGGACCTATTTAAATATAAATCGTTATAACCATAAGTAACATCTTTAGTCTCCAAGTTGTCCATAATTTCTTCACTTAAATTATAGGTTCTATATATATTTTTATACCATATAAAAGGTGATAATTCTTTGCCACTTTCTAAAAGGACTCTTTGGCTTACATTTAAATATATATTATAGAAGTTTTGATACCCATGAATTGCATCATAGTATATACCTGATATGTGGTATATCTTATCTTCAATTTCTATATTATCTCCTAAATATTTACCTATTTCTTTAGCCATATCATCACTTATCATTACCTGTCCATCTTTAGGAAGTTTTCCTTCTTTTAAGGAGAACTCCATTGTAGACATTGCATTATCATCCATTTTAAAAAGTTTAGTCTTCTCTTTAGGACCAAACCCTTCTTCGAGCTCTTTTGTATTAAAAAAACCAATTTTCTTTATATGCCTATTTGAAACTAAATTATTTGCATCTTGACTTGAGATTGTACTTATAATTCTAAATTGTGCTCCTCCCATATTATCAATTGGCATATCCTTAAAGGATTTATAATAGGAGAATACTCCAAATACAAAGGTAGATAAGATTAATACAGCTAAAAATATAGTAATTCTTGTTGAATTATAACTTTTCCTATTGTTTTTAATATCTCCTTTAATATATTCTTTAAAAATATTCATCTTATCACCTCGTCACTTATAACAAGGCCATCTTCCATTCTGAACATTCTATCTGCTGATAATGCTACTTCTTCATCATGGGTTACTATTATCATTGTTTGCTTATATTTTAAATTGGATAGTCTGAAAAGTTCTATTATATCTTTAGAATTTTTCTTGTCTAGATTTCCTGTCGGCTCATCTGCCAAAACTATACTTGGCTTATATATTAAACTTCTAGCTATAGCCACCCTCTGTTGCTGCCCTCCTGATAATTTGTCTGGAAAGACTTCCAATTTATCATCAATCCCTAAACTATTTACCAGTTCCTTAAAATATTCTGTTTCCACTTCTTTATTATCCATTAAAATAGGTAGTTTTATATTATTTTCCACTGAAAGATTGGGGATTAAATTGAAAAACTGATATATAATTCCTAGCTTTCTCCTTCTATAAAGTGCTAAACTATTTTCATCCAGCTCTGATATATTGCTACCTTCTACAATTACATTTCCGTCTGTTTGTTTATCTATGCCTGAAATTAAATTTAAAAGAGTAGATTTTCCACAACCACTTGGTCCCATTACAGCAATCATTTGACCTCTTTCTATAGCTAGATTGATATTCTTTAAGGCTTCTACCTTTGTTTTTCCTTCACCATAGGTCTTTTTTAAGTTTTCGATTTTTAATATTTCCATATTCTTACCTCCTATAGCTAAAGGATATAATATGAAGATGACATCTAAGTGACATTATAAAATTTAATTTGAAATGTAAGTCCGCTATCATTGTATGCATTTATTTCTCCATTGTGGTTTTCTATTATTGATTTTGAAAGATTTAAACCTATTCCATAGCCGGGTATAGATGTATTTCCCCTATAAAACCTATCGAAAATTCTTTTTAAAACTTCCTCTTCTAATCCCTTTCCATTATCCTTTATCCTTATTTCTCTATATATTGGATTAGATACAAACTCTATTTCAACTTTATCTAAAGTATGTTCTAGGGAATTTTTTATTATATTTAAAAATCCTTCATAAAGCCAAACTTCGTCTCCTAAAACTGTAAAATCCTCTCCAATATACTCTACTTTAACATTTCTATCTCTATTTAAACTATTTACTATATCTTCTATTATTTCCTTTACGGAAAGCTTTTCATATTTATAATCTATAGTATTTGAATTTACTTTAGATAGCTTTAAAAGTACTTCTGTAAAGTTTTTAAGTCTATCTAATTCCAAATATAACTTTTCTAAGTATATATCTGTATTTTCTTTATCTGTTTTAATTAACTCTGCCATAAATCCTATTGAGGTTATAGGTGTTTTAAGTTGATGGGCTATATTTGTTAAGTCTTTCTTTAAATTGGATTTTTGTCTTTTAGATTCTTCTTCTAAAGATTTTAAATTTACTATAATCTTATATAATTCATCTCGCAGGATGCTGTATTCATCATCTTCTTTTATCTCCATAGAATAATCTCCACTATTTATCCTTATTAAATATTGTTCCAATTCCTTAATTTTTGACCTGAGTTCTTTATCTTTTTTTCTATTAAATAGTATATATATTCCATATATGATTATAGAAACAATAAGAATAAGTAAAATTCCATATATCTTATGAACAAATATACTTTCATTGTAGTATCCTAAAGATTTTAAAGTAATCTCACTATTAAATCCTTTAATATCTAGGATATTTGAAATTGTACTATAAAAATATCTATCCATTCCCTTTACTAAAAGGCTTACAATTAATAATACCATTATAAAAAAACTCATATTAATCCCTCACAAATCTATAGCCAATTCCCCTAACAGTTTCTACTACATAGCCATAATCCTTTAGTTTTTCCCTAAGCCTTTTAACTGTAACAGAGAGAGTATTGTCTTCTACAAACTCTCCATCCATATCCCAAATTATTTCTAAAATCTTATCTCGACTTAAGGTATTCCCCCTATTTTCAAGAAGAAGTTTCAAAACTTCATATTCCTTTAAAGTTAAATTTATATCTTCTCCATCTAAAACGCATCTATAGTTTTTTTCATCTAATATTAAACCTCTATAGTTTAACTTTTCTTCTGCTCCATCTACTCGCCTTAAAACACTTTCTATTTTCGCTTTTAATATTGGGAGTTTAAAAGGCTTTGTTATATATCCATCAGAGATATTAAGTCCCTTTACTATATCTTCCTCAGAATCATTAACTGTTAAAAATATTACTGGTGTAGATTCTATATTAAATATCCTTAAGAAATCAAAACCCGTCCCATCTGGTAAATTTATATCTAAAAGAATTAAATTAAAATCATAAGTAAAGTTTTCTTTAGCTTCCTTTAAAGATTTACCAATTACTACATCATAGCCATTGTTAACTAAATAGACCTTTATTCCAAAACCTAGAGTTTCATCATCTTCTAATAAAAATATTCTCATTTAATCACCTCAAAGATATTGTACATCATAAATAACTTTGCAAACATGCTTATAATATTAATTTTATTTGAAAAATATCTTACCTACAATTAAATATTACCATAGGAATGAGAAAACGGTAAGATTATTCTTACCGTAAATTTTTAATATTAAATTTTTTATCCATAGAATAGAAAATTCTATTATTGTTTCTTTATTTAAATATCCTTAATTAAATGAGTTTAAACAAAAGTTTTATGTGAAACCTAAAAATCTTTCTACAAATATCTCATTAGCCTTCATTAAATTCTGATAATACTCCTCATAGGATGGAGATAATCTTCTCATAGCAGGAATAAATATATCATTATAACCACTAGTTTCTCCAAATGATTTCATGGCTTCCATTAGCTCCCCATATGGAGAAGACTGGTATTCTGCAGACTCCTTAAAGCCTTAGTATTCTTCAATTATTTCTGAATAATCCTCTAAAAATTTTTCAGGATTTTCTATGCTTTCTCGTTTCTTCTCCTCTGTCTCAGCAATCCTTTCATCTGTCCAAAAAATCCATTGCCTCTTCTAACTGGCTCATAATTTCATCTGAAATTTTTGGAGGATCAACTTCATCTAGAAAATTAATAAAGGTGTAATTTATAGAAAATCTACTACTATTTTAGAATAGAATTCAAATATTATTTACATATAAGATACAGTTTATAAATGTTACGACTTAAACTGCTTCAATTATCTTGATTATTAAAGAATATAACATCAATAAAAGATATCCCAAATACTAAACCCAAAGCATTTGAAGAGACTCTATATAAATCAATTTTAGTAGGTCTAAATAGATAATCAAAGCCATAGCTCAAAGCAACAAGCGTAACAAATGAAATAATAAAGCTAGATATTCTCTTTCTCATGTCGGTCCATTTTAACTTTCCTAAATTTAAAATAGTAATAAATAAAATACATATAATAAAGAAAAAAGTTAAAAAGACATATCCCACTACAAATTTAAAAGCAAAATCATTATCTATATCTTTATAAACAATAAAAAGTGACATTATTGTTCCAATTGCGAATAGTGTATAAAGAATTCTTGTGAAAACTAAGACTTTGTTCTTTTTCATTTTAGCACCGCCCTTAATTATACAGCTACATAATAATCTTTTTTAATAGCAAATAAGAAAACATATGGTAAATAGCTTTGACTATTTACCATATGTTTTCTATCCTCTACTTCTTTTCAAGTTTAAAAACATTTGAATTACTATAATTAGTCCGGCAACTATCATTATTAAAGATGCAGTGTTCATACTTATTTGAATTTTATATACTCTAACAGCTATTCCAAGTAAGGTTAACAATGCACCTAATATAAGCCCTGGAATATTAGTTGGTAGGAATACTATTCCTAGAATGATTAATACATAAATTAGTGTTGTCATAATATCCCCTGGTTTCTAAAGTCATTATATTTAATATGTATTTTTAGACTTCGTGCTACCAAGGATACGCACCTCCCCTTTTCTAATATATATCCTTTAATTCTACTTATTTCTCCAATAATACCTAAATACCCCTAGAATTCTATTTTAATATATAATATCATATTTTAAAGTGTTTTACACTTAATATTTTATCAACCTTTATTACTTAATTCTACAAATAACATCAAAAGACTGAAATAAAAGGGAGGAATTTGTTGGAAAGATTAAACGGTATAAGTAACTCTACTATGGTATAATATGTCATATGATAATGGAAATCTCCATCAACAAAATGACTTCATTATTATATATCTTTGAAAGAATATATTATATGAGGTGGGTAGCTATGAGATATCATGTTAAATATGAGGAATTACAATCGGTACAACAAAATATTCTCAACCAAATAGACAATTGGTATAATCAACTTGAAGAGGTAGCTAAAAAACTAGTAGATGTTGCAGAAATGGATCATATAAAAGGAGCTACTGGGAAAAGCATTAAAAACTATATATATGAAGTCCATATTCCAATTATACAAATGTTTACTCAACTTTTAGCAGAATATGAAACAAAGTTTTTAATATATGCCAATGAATAC
>DATGTQ010000014.1 GCA_035301805.1 Tissierellales bacterium | reverse complement strand
TCAAATATATTGTCTGAAAGAACTACTAAGTCTGCTAACATTCCTTCTTCTATAGAACCCTTTATATCTTCTTCGAAGGAAGCATAGGCTCCAGCTTTAGTATACCCATATACAGCTTCTTCTACTGTTAACTTTTGTTCTGGTAGCCAGCCTTCCTCTGGCTTGCCTGTTAAATCTTTTCTTGTAACTGCTTCATAAATTCCATAGAGCACATTAAAATTTTCAACTGGTGCATCGGAACCACAGGCTATATGTACATCTTTATTTAAAAGTGTTTTCCAATTATATGAGGTTTCTAATAATTCTTTTCCTACTCTATCTTCAGCTATTTTCCAATCATAGTCTAAAAATATTGGTTGGATATAAGCGATAGCATTTAATTCCTTAAACTTATTTAGTAAGTATTCATCAGTTATTTGACAATGAACTATTCCATGACGATGATCATCTTTTGGATTTTTAGCTAGTACCTTTTCTATTGACTCAAAAGCCATGTACATTGCCTTATCCCCTATACAATGAATTGCTATTTGCATGTCATAATCATGAGCTTTTTCTATAAGGTCATCTAATTCTTTTTGGCTATATATTGGTATCCCAGAAGTTTCTGGACAGTCATTATAAGGTTTAGTTAAGGCAGCTGTTCTTGCTCCTAAGGCACCATCTACTAATAATTTTAATGGTCCTATTTTAAAATATTCATTACCCGATCCCGTCCTGTATTCTTTCTGCAAAAATGGATTTAACCTATCCATATTTGGTAATAGGCACTGCTCATATACTCTTAAGGTCAATTTTCCTTCATCTTCTAATTCTTTATATGCTTTTATAATATTTTCATAGTTCCTTCCTGGTACAACCTCAAAATCATCTGTTTGAACTGAAGTTATACCATAAGAATTAAGCTCCTTTATCGCATTTAAAAGCATAGCTTTAATTTCTGCTACTGTTGGTTCTGGCATTTTATTTCTTACTAAATACATAGCATTTTCTCTAAAAATACCTAGAGGCTCACCGTTTTTGTCTAGGTCAAACTCTCCTCCTTCAACTTGTGGAGTGTTTTTGTCTATACCTGCTATTTCTAAGGCTTTACTATTAGTTATTAAAACATGTCCACAAACCCTAATTAGAATTATAGGATATTCTGTAGATATCTTATCTAAATCATATCTAGTAGGAAACCTATTTCCATCAATAAAATAATCATGGTTCCATCCTCTTCCTACAACCCAATTACCTTTTTTAATAAAGTTATCTAGTATAAATTCTCTGGTTGTATTTATTATTTGGTCAATAGATGCTGCTCCACTTAAATCTACTGCTTCTAGGGTATAACCATAACCTAATAAATGCATATGACTGTCATTGAATCCGGGTAATACTAATTTTCCCTTTAAATCTATTATTTCTGTTTCTTTTTCTTTAAGTGATAATATTTCTTCATTAGTGCCTACTTTTATAATCTTTCCATTCTTTATAGCTACAGCTTCAGCCCAAGATGTATCTTTTGAATCTATTAAGGCTATTTTCCCATTTATTAAAATCCTCTCCATGACGACACCCCTTTATATTTTCTATTCATGAGTCAGTAGGGACGGTCCTGAGTGACTCACCGGCAGCACCCCTATCCCTTTCCACTTTTATCAACTTAACTTCACCAATATATATATATATGAATTTTTCAATATTATATCATAAAAAATGAGTCGCCAGGGGTGTTCTTAGGTGATTCATCGATAACTGACTTTTATTAAAGTTCCCCTACTAATGGGATTTCATTTATCTATTATCTTCTATATCTGTTGACAAAACAATTCTATTTGAATATAATAAATTAACATATACCCCCATGGGGTATTTAAATGTTTTAAGGGAGGATTTCTATTGGAGAATTATAATATTAAGACTAATCGTATATTTACAAAAGTTAGAGAATATGCATGGATTTTAACTGTATTAGTTGCTATGGGCGGCATTTGGTACCCTAAATTAGGCCTTTTAGTTATACCTATAATGTTATCATTAACAATAATGTCTATTTTTAGAGGTCGTTATTGGTGTGGAAATTTTTGTGCTCATGGAAGTTTCTTTGATAAGTTTTTATTACCTATAAGTAAGAACGGAATGATTTTTAAAGCTTTAAAATCTAAAATAATGATTATTACAGTATTTTTATTCTTTGGTATAAATATGACTAAAAAATTTATCCAAGTCTTTTCTTATAAAGGTACTGAAGCTTTTTGGGATAAGTTAGGATTAGTTTTTGTAAGTAGCTATTTAATGGTTCTTATTGTTGGAGGAAGCTTAAGTATTATTAACACTCCTAGATCTTGGTGCCAAATTTGTCCAATGGGTACGATGCAAACTATAGGATATAAGATAGGTAAGTTAATAGGTATCAATAAAAAAACAGATGTGAAAGTTACAATTTCCGATAAAGACTTATGTTTATCTTGTGGACTATGTTCTAGAGTTTGTCCAATGCAACTAACACCTCATAAAGAGTTTAATAAAAATAATCAATTTAATAATGAAACATGTATTAAATGTTCTACTTGTATAAATAAATGTCCTAAGGGATTACTTAGTTTAGAATGAGTCAGTAGGGACGGTCTTAAATGACTCACTTTGTGAGTCAGTAAGGACCGTCCCCGGTGACTCAAATTTTGAGTCAGTAGGGACGGTCCTGAGTGACTCAGTTTTTATCCTATTCTTACCATTTTTACTTCTTCCATCAGTTTTTCTACATTGTTAATATTTACTTTGCCTGTTTCTTTTTCCATTGCATTGGCTGTTCCACAAGATGTAGCGAGTTTTATCATCTTCTCAAAATCATAGCCTCTACTCAATCCTACTGCAATACCTGCAACCATTGAGTCTCCTGAACCCACTGGATTTATAGCTTTAATTTTAGGCGCCTCGACTTTATATGTTTTATCTTCATAACATACTACTGATCCTTCAGCTCCTAGGGATACAATTATTAATTTTACACCATATTCTTGTATACCCTTTATAGCTTCTAGAAGCTCTCTTTCTGTATTAATAGAATGGCCTATTATACTTTCCAATTCTTCTTCATTGGGTTTAATCATATAAGGTGATGCTTTTATACCTTCTCTTAAAGTTTCTCCACTAGTATCTAAAATAAACTTTTTATTTTTTTCTCTTGCAATTTCTATTAATCTTTTATAAATGTCTACTGGTGCATTTTGAGGAATGCTTCCTGAACCACAGATGATTTCACTTTTATCCACCAGCTTTTCATAAGTTTTATAAAAGTCACCTAATTCATTTTGAGAAATTTTAGGGCCTGGTTCAAGAATCTCTGTTTGACTTTCATCATCTGAAAGTATAGCTATGCAACTCCTAGTATTGGCTTTTATTTTTACAAAGTCATTTTCTATTTCTAATTCATCTAACTTTTCAATTATAAACTGACCACTTAATCCTCCTAAAACTCCTGTAGCTATTACTGGCTCCTTAAATTTATTTATTACTCTTGATACATTTAAACCTTTACCTCCTGGAGTATATTGCACTTCATTTGTTCTGAATACTTTATCTTTATGAAAATCCTTTACAAAATATCTTCTATCTATAGAAGGATTTAAGGTTACTGTTAAAATCACATTGTCACCCCTTTACAATCCCTTATTTTCACTACCACACATTTTAATTTTATTTTTTAC
>DATGTQ010000013.1 GCA_035301805.1 Tissierellales bacterium | reverse complement strand
TAATAATTAAATAAGCTTCAAAAGCTCCTAAACAAGCCCCAGTCATATCCTTGACACCAAAAAATCTTACATTATTTATATATTCTTCATTTCCACAAACAAAACCAGCTATAAGATCACCATGACCATTTAAATACTTAGTAGCTGAATGGACTATTATATCTGCACCTAGTTCTAAAGGCTTTTGTAAATAAGGAGTACTAAAAGTATTATCAACCATAACTACACAATCTTCTTTTTCATGAGCAATTTTTGCCACGGCTTCAATATCCGTTATTTTTAATGTTGGGTTAGCTGGAGTTTCTAAATAAACTACCTTGGTATTTTCTTTCATAGCTTTCCTTACGTTTTCTGGGTCAGTGGTGTCAACAAAAGTTACTTCTACTCCATATCTAGGTAAACCATGATTTAAATAAGCAAAAGTACATCCATATAAAGTTTCAGCGGCAATTACATGATCTCCTGCTTCTAATAATGTCCATAATGCAGAAGTTATAGCACCCATTCCCGATGCAGTTGAAACGCATGCTTCTGCTCCTTCAAGAAGGGCTATTTTTTCTTCTAACTGGGTACAAGTAGGATTTCCTAATCTGGTATACATATACCCTTCTTCATCTTGAGCAAACCTTCTTCCACCTTGCTCTGCTGATTCAAACATAAAAGTAGATGTTTGATAAATAGGTGTAGCTAAGGCACCTACTTCATTTTTTTCATAACCACCATGAATAGCTTTTGTAGCAAATCCCATGTCTTTTATCACATCTTTTTTCACTACAATCCCCCCATATTATATATTTATAGCTGCAGTTTTGTTTCAGTATTGATAATAGAAAATAAAATAGCACTACAGCCAACTAAAAACTTTAAACTGAAAGGTTCCTTTAAAAAAACAAAAGAAAACAGACTGCCAAATAAGGCCTCAGTACTAAGTATAATAGCTGCCTTAGTAGAAGATGTATGCTTTTGTGCTAGATTTTGAACTAGAAAAGCAATTAATGTACTAAAAATAGATAAGTAAAGTACAGGGAAAATTATCTCTTTAGTTAAAATAGGAATTTTAGGCTCAAAAATTATTGCAGAAACTAAAGAAAAAATTGCTGCAATAAACATTTGATATATAGTTAGTAAAATAGGATCATGGTCTTCTGCGAAGATTCCTATAGAAACTATATGACTAGCGAAAAATACAGCACATAATAAGGTAAGACTATCCCCTAAACCTATTCTGAACCCCTTTTCAATACTTAATATTCCAATACCAATAAAACAAATTATTGCTGACATTATTTCATAAGGTTCTGGCTTCTTTTTACTTACGAACCAGTAAAAAAAAGGGACCATAACAACATTACTAGCAGTAATAAATGCTTGTTTACTAACAGTAGTGTATTTAATACCGTAGGTTTGAGTAGCAAAAGCCGTAAATAGAAAAAACCCTATTACAGCACCTGCCTTTATATCTTTTAACTTTGTATTTTTAACTCTTTCCCAAAATATAATAGCCATTAATATAAAAGAGATAAAAAATCTAATGGCCAACATATAAAAGGGCGTAATATGGTTTACAGCGTTTTTTGTAACTACAAATCCACTGCCCCATATTGCTGCTACTAATAATAAAGATAAATCTGCATATAAACTTTTCTTATTTAATCTCTTCTCCATAAGCCACCTCTCAAACTAATTATTCCATATTCATTATATAATAAGATTAATTTTTTAACAAAACATTTCAGGTTACTTATTGTTTTTAGAATTATATACACTATTTTTATTTAATGCTTTTGTTCTGTTAATTTCAAAAAATAAATTGGGTAGGTTAGTCAGACCTACCCGTGAACCTTTCATATTTCGTCGTTTATATAATATTTGTTAAATTTTTTAATATTTATACCTAGCATCATCCAGGTAATTCTATTATATAGCTAAAATCTATTTTGTAAACATTTTCTAGCTATTTTTATCATATATATTTACTTTTATGATAATGAAGTTACAATAAGCCATAATTAAGCTAAACCATGAGCTTTACACCCTTCTTTAAAATTCTCGTTGCTTATATAATTTTTTAGATATTTGTAAAGATATATAGAACACTATAATTGAAATAATTAAAATAGTTAAGTTTGCTTTTCTTAAATTTATATTTAACATTTGATCCATCATACCTTTTTCTATTAACCAATTTACTAATTTTCTCATTAAAGATGGACTAGCCAAAACTAAAAACCACAATATATAGTTAAAAGTCATAATATCTTCCCCTACTCTAAAATATATAGGATAATATATTGCATAGAATAGTAATGTAATATTTGTAGCAACTATAACATTTCCTAAAGTTGCGCTTTTCCCACCTTGGAACCTAGTAAATAATCCTCTTAAAAGATTAGAAGATAAAAACAATATACCGCATATAATTATCATATATAGAACAAGAGTCAAGTACTTTCCTCTTACAATATCAGCTTTCTTGATAGGAAAACTATTTATAACTATTTCTGTTTTATTTCTATCATCGTAGCCATTAGTATAAATAACTAGCATAAAGATTCCCATTACCATTAACATAGTATAAGTAATACCTGTAAAGATTTCATCCATTGACGGTAGAATCGATGAAACCAAAATCATTATATATGCTGTAATAATTACCAACATTTTTTTTGATAATTTTATATCTTTTAGCGCCAATTTAAACATAATATCACCTCATTTTATAACTGACTTTAATCTAATCCTTCCTAGAATATTTTATAAATCTTTACCTTCATATAACTTTGTTGATAATATTAAGGACAAAAGGTATACTACTGAGGCTAGAATAAAAAACTTTCCACTAGCCATAAATTGAAATATCTTATTTATAAATAAATCTCCACCCGAAACAGATATTATCCCTATAAAAAAACTCACAAAGACTATAATATGAACCATTTGTGCTAATCTAGGCCCCAGTGAAAAATAAGATGGAAATACTATAGATAAAGAAATCATAAGAATAGGAATAGCCCTTATTATCATTTCCAAATTAAAATAATCCACATTTTTTATTCCCAAAGTGTTAATTATCCACAAATAAACCCCAGCATATACAATAACTAAAGTTAAATAGATGAAAAAAGATATATATTTATAAATAACAACTTCTTTCCTAGTTATAGGCAAGGAATTAAATACACGATTAAATTTTAGATTGCTTTCGTAAGCAATAGTTGAAATACAGGTTAAATAAGTATAGGAATATATTACGGCAAAATATATCCATTTTGGTTCATAAGAATCTACTATTAATAATAAAAAAGGTATATATAAAAGATAAAATATCCTTTCTCTTTTCGAAGAGAATATATGTATTAAATCTTTTTTTATTGTTCCAATCATATCTACAACCTCCTATAGTGACTAAATCTGTCAAAACCATAACTAATATTATTTTTTAACTGTATAAAACATTATGTCTTCAAGAGTTGCCTTTTCAATTAATATTTCATCTTTAAACAGCTCTTTTATATTTTCTACATTATCAGTTAATCCTTCAAAACCTACTTTAGTTTCCCTCAACCCGATAAAATTTTTCTTCATTTCATCATTAAGTATGTTTAAGCCACCTTTTACAACTGCATATTTTTCTAAAATATCATCTTTAGGTTGGGAAAATACTATTTTTCCTTCATTAATAAAAGTAACATAATCTGCTATTTTTTCTAAATCAGTAGTTATATGAGTAGAAAAGAAAACACTTTTCCTTTCATCCTGAATTATGCCATAAAGTATGTCTAATATTTCCCTTCTAAATACTGGATCCAAACCTGAAGTTGGTTCATCCATTATTATTAAGTCTGCATCATGAGAAAGGGCTATTGCCAACGAAAATTTCATCTTCATTCCCTTAGATAATGTTTTAATTTTTGATTTTGGATTCAAATTAAATTCTTTTAAATACTCATTAAAGGTATCATCATTCCATTTTGAATAGAAACTAGCTACTATATTTTTCATTTGATTAATAGTTAATTCTTCATAATAATAGTTTTCATCATAAACAAATCCTATTCTATCCTTTATCTTTTTCTCATATTTTATATGATCTAAGCCAAATACTTTTATTTCTCCACCATCTTTTTTCAATAAATTCATTATTAGCTTAATGGTAGTACTTTTCCCAGCTCCATTCGGACCAATGAATCCCATAATATATCCAGGTTCTAATTTAAAATTATTATTATCTAAAGTAAAGTTTTTAAATTCTTTTCTTAAGTTGTTAACTTCCAAAATATATTCCATATTATTCCTCCTCAAATAAAATCTTTAGCATTTCTTCTATTTCACCATAAGAAATTCCTAACATTTTACTTTCTTTCACTACTTCTATAAGTTTTTCTTCAATAATTTTTAACTTTCTTTCTTTCATTAACTCTTTATTTTGGCTAGCTACAAAAGAACCTTTTCCCTGCATAGTTTCAATGAAACCTTCTTTTTCCAACTCATCATAAGCTCTTTTAGTTGTAATAACACTTATTTGAAGATCTCTTGCCAAACCTCTAATAGACGGAAGTATTTCCCCTTCCCTTAACTCTCCTTTTATTATCATTGCCTTAATCTGCCTGTATATTTGTTCATATATGGGCTGGTTTGAAGAATTAGATATTATTATCTTCATAGAATTCCTCCTATTTTCAATGTACATACTGTATATATTATCTATTAACAGCATATACTTTATAAATTATTTTGTCAACAAATTTTCCTAATTTAATATTAATTGAACTGAGAAAAAAGACTGTCTCTCTTTCTCAGTTGACAAATTTAAATTTAAGATATATATTAAGTTTGTCAACTCATTTATTTTAAAAGTTAACAATTGGAGGGATTATATGAAAATATCTACAAAAGATATGGTCATAGTGGCCATGTTTACTGCTTTAACTGCTATAGGAGCTTTTTTAAGTATTCCCTTAGGAAATGTGCCTATTTCATTACAAAGTTTATTTACTATTATGTCTGGACTTATATTGGGAAGTAAATTAGGTACGTTGTCACAAATTGTTTACGTTCTTTTAGGTCTTATTGGTTTAAGAATTTTTGCAGGATTTACTGGTGGACTAGAAACTGTATTAAAACCAAGCTTTGGATATTTAATAGGATTTATTTTTGCTTCTTACATAATAGGAAAAATTACTTATACTAAAAAAAACTTAAGTTTTAAAAGAATATTATTGGCAAGTATTATAGGTACCTTTGTTATTTATGCTTTTGGTATTCCTTACATGTATCTTATTTTAAATAAGGTTATGGATGCAAACATTTCTTTTATGACTGCCCTTAAAACAGGATGTTTAGTTTTTTTACCTGGCGACTTTTTAAAAGCAATAGTTGCTTCCTATGTGTCTATTAAAGTAATACCTAAGATAAAGTTAGTAGAAAATAAATAGACCTATGTTATAATAATATACAATAATACTAATTTAAAGGGATGATTAAATTGACTACAATTACATCTAAAGAAATGGCAGCTATCGATAATTATTGTATAGAAAATCTAGGTATTCCAGGAATAGTACTTATGGAAAATGCTGCTCTTAGAGTTGTGCAAAATATAGATTTAAAAAATCATAATTCTTTCACCATAATATGTGGTGTAGGCAATAATGGCGGGGATGGGATAGCCATAGCAAGACATTTAATTACAGAAGGGAAAAATGTAGAAATATTTATATTAGGAAATTCAAGTAAGGGAAGTAAAGACTTCAAAACTAATTACAATATACTTAAAAATATAGATGCGGATATATTTAACATCTCTAAAAAGGATGACTTAAATGTATTAAAAAACTCATTAGTAACTTCTGATATAGTTATTGATAGTATCTTTGGAACAGGACTATCCAGAGATGTAGAAGGACTATTTTCAGAAGCAATAAATTTAATAAATAAAGAAAGTAAATATATAATAGCAGTAGACATTCCTTCAGGACTTAGTGCCAATACAGGAGATGTCTTAGGTACAGCTATTAAAGGAAATAAAACTATTACATTCCAGTTAATGAAGAAAGGTCTTATTGAAGATAAGGCTAAGGATTATATAGGACAAATTATAGTAGAGCCTATAGGTATGCCAGAAATAGCAATACATAATGTATTAAATAATATAAAAACTGTTTAACATTTTGAATAATGAACAAAAATGCTCTTTGCTGGTTTTTTTATATTACTATCCTTACGTTATCTTTACCAGAAAAGAGCATTTCACTTCATCCTAACAATGAATGATCTTTATTATTAATTTATTTTTTTAACCCATAGTCCTGCAAATTTAAATAGAAAACTTTCTCCTATCTCTATACATACCCTTCCAAACCTCTCACAGAAATTTCTCCTGATAAAAGACTTTCAATTTCTCCATTTTCATATTTAACAATTAAATTTCCATCATCATTTATATCTATAGCTTTGCCTATTCTTTCTTTTCCATTATTAATTACTCTAATATCCTTCTCAAGTAAAATAGAATTTTTTCTACATATTTCAATGGTTTGACTTAAATCTTCTTCTTCAGTAAAGGGGGTATAGAGTTCCTCAAACTTATTTAATACTGTAGCTAATAGTTTTTTTCTATTAATTTCCTTGCCAGCTTCAATTTTTAATGAAGTTCCTTTATCTAAAATTTCTTTAGAAAAGTCTTTTTTATCTAAATTCACATTTATGCCTATTCCCATTACTACATAATTAATCATGTTCAATTCACTACTCATTTCAGTAAGTATTCCACATATCTTTTTGCCATTTATGACAATATCATTTGGCCATTTAATATAAGAATCTATTCCTATATCCTCTAAAGCCAAATTAACCGCTGCTGCACCTATAAGAGTTACCTTAGCTACATGAACAGGATTTACTTTAGGCTTCAATATTATAGACATCCACAACCCTTTTCCTTTCGGAGACTGCCACTCCCTGCCTAATCTACCTCTTCCCTTACTTTGACTTTCGGCCACTACAATTGTACCTTCTTTTTCTAAATAAGCAATTTTCTTTGCCTTTATATTAGTAGAGTCTATAGTATCATAATAATGAATTTTTCTTCCTATATATTCTGTATTCAGCCATTCTTCTATTTCCTCATAAGTTAATATATCTGGTGAAGATATTAGCCTATAGCCTTTTCTCGAAACAGACTCTATTTCATAGCCTTCATCTTTCAATATATTTATGTATTTCCAAATAGCCGTACGACTTACTCCAAACAATTCACTAATTTTCTCACCAGAAATAAAATCGCTTTTATTTTCTTTTAAAAGCTTTACTATAGCTTCTTTCATAAGTATTCAGCCACCTTTTTAAAAAATAAGTAACATATACCTAATACTAATCCCTAAAACCAACAAACAATAATTTTATTATAACATAAAGTGAAATAAGCTATCTTTATTATAGAAAATAAAAAGGAAGCTTAAGGTTTTTAACTCAGCTCCTTCAGCTTCCCTTTTATTTTAAAAGGAGCAGTTTTAAGCTCCTGTATATTCTTTTTCCCTAGTAATAGCATAAGCATTTTTGTCTTGTATAAGGTTCCTTTTAAGTACTTATATGCTACTTCGTAACCATCTTCTAGTAAATGTCTTAATATTTCTCCACTTATTCCTACCATAGTAGCACCTAATACCAAGGACTTTACAATTTCTTGACTATTTTTTATCCCACCACTAGCAATTATATTTAAATCATCCTTTATTTCTCTACATTGTAAAAGGCTTAACGCTGTAGGAATACCCCAATTATAAATATCATCAAAGTCAATTTCATCATTTCTTAGATCTTCTATTTCTATAAAATTAGTTCCCCCTGTGCCAGATATATCTATATGTCTTACACCTATATTATAGAGCTCTTTAGCAACATCACTAGAAATTCCAAATCCTACTTCCTTTACTATAACTGGCTTGTCAATATTTGTTATAATACGTTTTATATTATCCCTTATTCCCTTAAAAGTTCTATCTCCCTCTACCATAGTTAATTCTTGAGCAGGATTTAAATGAAGTTGAATTCCATTGGCATCTATCATTTTTATGGCAGTTTCCACTTCATCTAAGGATGCTCTAGCATTTAAATTGGCTAAAACAATTCCCTCTTCACCTAATACATCTCTTACTATTTTAAAGGAATCTCTGCTTTTTTCATCGTATAATGATATAGTCTGAGATCCAACAGCTATAGGAATATTAAATTCTTTAGCTAGTTTAGACAATTTTTTATTTATTTCCCTGGAAAACTCCGTTCCTCCCGTTATTGCATTAATAATTATCGGATAATCTACATATTTCCCAAGAAATATACATTTTGTATCTATTTCATCTATATTTAGCTCTGGTAAAGCTTTATGTTCTAAGTATATATCTTCAAAATAATTATCATTATTATAACTAGATTTTAGAAAGAAGTTAATATGTTCTTTTTTTCTATCTCTTCTTTCTATAAAAGTTTCCCTTTCCTTCATAATTCACCTCACAATTAAAACTATATTAATTAGTTTAGAATATGGTTTTCAAACATTTCTTTGATTAAAGCTTGTGTAGGTTCCTCATAGTGAATAAAATAGGATATACCATCTATATACCTACCCTCTCCTGGCAATGTATTTATATTCAAATCTTCCGTATCTATTTTCCTACCACTAAAAGCACCTTTAAAAGCTATTTTCATTGGAATATTAGTTTCCACATACTTATAATATTTGCTAATAGCCATAGGGGATTTTAAAATATTGGAAGGTTTTAATACTTGCCCCATAAAAGCTTTAATAAATTCTTGTTGTGCTTTAATTCTACCAACATCCCCTTCTTTATATCCTCCACTACCATCATTACTTTTTCTATATCTTAAAAACTGAATAGCCTTATCTCCATCTAAGACTTGTCTACCTTCTTCTATATCTATGTGTAAAGGTGGTTCATCAGATATATCATCATATTTCATATGAAATGGAATATCCATTTCTACTCCACCTATTAAATCTACTACTTCTCTTACAAACTGATAATCTATTTTAACATAATATTCTAAATCTATATCCAATAATTCTTTTACAGTCTTTATAGATTCTTCAGCTCCACCAAGCTTATGGGCTGCATTTATTTTACCAGCATACTCTCCACTCTTAAGCATTACCCTAGTATCCCTGGGAATAGATAGTATAGATAGCTCCCCGGATTTAAAATTTAGTTTAGCAAGCATCATGGTATCGGTCCTTACATCTGTTGCCTCTGTCATATCATTTCCATCTATACCTAATACTAAAAAAAGTATTTCATCTTTATTTTCTATATTTTTACCTAAGGTTACATCTGGATTTCTTTTTTTTACAGTATAATATCCAATTAACCCATAGAGAATAATAAAGCACAAAAAAGAAATAAAAAAAGCTCTTCTAAATTTTCTACCCATATTTCCACCTCAAAGTTCATATTTGTCATCTGTTATTTAAATAATACTAAAAAATTCTTTATATTACAATGAATATGGGAATATTTAATATTCATTTCACTTTGGACACATAGGAATTTCCTTCTATATAGAATCTGTATAAATAATCTTTTGCCTCCTCAGCATAGTCTATACCTATACGTTTATCTTTTACTATATTAAACTTTTCCTTCTTACCTTCTTCTATATAAAGTATATCACCGCATAAGTCTTCCTTATCTAATTTTTTAGTTATATCCATAGCCATACACAATTTCCCAGGACCATTAGTAAAATTTTTCTTTTGGTAATTACTAAAATCCTCTAAACTTTTCCCAAATCTATTCTCAGCCATAGCATCTATTCCTTCTAAAGGCTCTATAGCTCTAATTAGTACTCCTTCTGGTATTCCCTCTTTTCTTGTTATTGTATTTAAACAATAATACATCCCATAAATTATATAAACATAGGCTCTTCCAGGAGACCCATACATAGTTTCAAGTCTCTTTGTCACCTTTCCGCCATAGCTATGGGCAGCTTTATCAGCAAGACCCAAATAACCTTCTGTTTCCACTATCTTCCCTTTTAAAATTTTACCATTTATATTACGTACTAGAACCTTCCCTAAAAGTTCCTGAGCAACTAATAATGTATCTCTACTATAAAAGTTTCTTTTTAATTTCATTTTTCTACCTCCAGCATTTTAAAAAAGCGGAGCTTAACGCCCCACTTTTTTCTCTACTTCATCTAGTAATATATCCTTTTTCAATGATTCTTTTTTATCTTTTCCAACTAAATACTCAACTATGTATAATGCAAAATATACTGCTACTGCTGGGCCCCTACCAGTAATTATATTTCCATCTTGTACTACTAAATCCTCTTTATAGTTTCCAACCCTCAGATCCTCTTCAAAGCCAGGATAAGAAGTTAGATCCTTTCCTTCAATAATACCCGCTTTTTCCAGTATAATAGGAGCAGCACATATAGCAGCTATTAGCTTATTATTTTCATTAAATTCTTGTACTAATTTAATCACTTCATCATTATCTCGCAGATTAGTAGCTCCTGGCATTCCACCTGGAAGTATAATACCATCATACTCATTGTGGCCCAATACATCATCAAGCTTTATATCTGCCTCAATGGATATATTATGAGCTCCTTTTACCTTTTTACTACTCATAATTGAACAAATATCACACACTACATCCATTCTTCTTAAATAATCCACTACCGTTAAAGCCTCTACTTCCTCAAAACCGTCAGCCAACATAACTAGTACCTTTTTCACAATAATACCTCCCTATAATTCTTCTAATCTACTAATAGCTTCATTATATAAATCTACTATTTTTCCTTCAACCTCCTCATTCATTTTATTTTCATTTTCTTCTAATACTTCTAAATATTTTTCTACTATATCCTTAGTTATTGAATTTTTATTTTCTGAAACAAGTTTCTTATAACTAGCAATAACATCATCATAAACTACTTTAGTATCATAATCATAATTTTGTGTATCTTTTACACCTTGTAAGTAAATTAATAAATAATCTCCGTATAGTTTTAGCATATCCTCTATCTTGACAGTATCCGGATACTTCCTTAAATACTCCTCAACAGCTATGATCCTATCGCCTAGTTCATCCCAAGTTATAACTAAACTAGTTCCTATTAAAAATGGATTTTCTTCTTCTATATTCTTTATTTCAATGTATCCAACCATTTCCTCTGGTAAATACTTATTATATTCTTTATATTTACTATAATCAATTACAGGATAAAATGCCCCTTCTATATTGGATAGTTTATATTTACCTTCTAATAAAGTATCTAAAAATTTTTTAAATTCTTCATCTTCTATTGAATTTATTTTATCCATATCTAATTTCCCTTTATCAGATACTCTATTTAATACAACTTGTCTATCATCTTTAAACAACTTATCAGAATAGGATTCAATATAACTTTCTTGAATTTGTTCAAACTTCTCAATCATTTCTAAAGCCCCATCTTTAGAAACTACTGATATATTTTCATCTATAAAATGAGCAATTTCATAAGGTTCTTTGTTCTCAGATGCAATTTTATTAAATTCAGTTAATATTTTTCCCTCATCTTTAGCCCTATTCTTTACTCCATTAACACTTTTAGAGGGAAGTTCTCCATTTGTATTGGACTTTTTAGGATTGCAACTAGTCATAAATAATAACAACATTAATAAACTAATTATTATTAAACATTTTTTCTTCTTTATCATTTTATTACCTCTTTCGTTATTTTTAAATCATAGCTTCATATATATTATAACCTAAAAAGTTAGTTTTTTACTTATTAGATTTTTACCTTATTCGACATTAATCAAGAATAAACCCTATTATAATTACATGGAACTATAAAACTTTTACTTTGAAATTTATTTCCTATATAATTAGTATGACAACTAATTTAAAAGTAGGTGAATTTATGGATTATATTGATAAAGTTTTAATGGAACAAAGAAAATTTTTTTACACAGGCAAAACATCTAATATTAATTTCCGATTAAATACTCTTAAAACCTTAAAAGATTTAATCATATCCTATGAAAAAGAAATTGAAAAAGCATTGAATAAAGATTTAAATAAAAGTGCCTTTGAAGCCTATACTACTGAAATTGGCATAGTCTTATCAGAGCTTACTTATATTATAGATAATATAAAAAATTGGTCAAAACCCAAAAAAGTTAAAACCTCTATAACTAATTTTAAAGCAACTAGTTACATATATCCAGAGCCTTATGGAATTACACTTATTATAGCACCATGGAACTATCCTTTTCAATTGTGTTTTGCTCCCCTCATTGGTAGCATAAGTGCAGGAAATACAGCTATTATTAAACCTTCCGAATATGCACCCTGTTCTGCAAAATTATTTGAAAAAATAATAAACAATAATTTTCCCAAAAAGTACATCCATATAATAAATGGCGATATAGAAACCTCTAAAGTATTACTTAATAAAAAATATGATTACATTTTCTATACTGGAAGCACCTCTGTAGGACAAATCGTCATGACTAAAGCAGCAAAACATTTAACTCCTATTACCTTAGAATTAGGAGGTAAAAGTCCCTGTATTGTAGATAAAGAAGGGGATTTAGACTTATATGCAAAAAGAATAGTTTGGGGAAAACTATTAAATACTGGTCAAACCTGTGTTGCTCCTGATTATTTATTAGTTCATCAAAGTGTTAAGAAAGAATTAATAAATAACTTAATAAAATATATAGAACAATTCTATGGTAAAAATCCTGCAAACAATAGGGAATACATAAAGATTATAAATGAAAAACACTTCAAACGATTAATAAACCTTTTTAGTAAAAGTAATATAATATACGGTGGCCAATATAATTTAGAAAACCTATATATTTCTCCAACTCTTATAAATCAAGATTCTTGGGATGGTCCGATTATGGAAGAAGAAATATTTGGTCCCATTTTACCAATAATTGAATATGAAACTTTAGATGAAATTATAGAAAAAATTAATAATAGACCAAAACCTTTAGCATTATACTTCTTCTCGTCAAATAAGGAAAAATCAGAAAAAATCATAAATAATATATCCTTCGGCGGTGGAGCTATAAATGATACAATCATGCATCTTAGCAGTCCCTATCTACCTTTTGGTGGTGTAGGCCCTAGTGGTATGGGCAGCTACCATGGCAAAAAAAGTTTTGATACTTTTACACATTATAAAAGTATATTGAAGAAAAGTAACTTAATAGATCCTAATTTTAGATATCCACCTTATAAAGGAAAATTAAAAGCTGTTAAAAAAATTTTAAAATAGTGAAAGTGAAATAAAATAAAAAGGGGAGAAGTTTCTCCCCTTTTATTAACCATATGAATTAACAGTTTTATCATCTATATCTTTTTTTAGTGCTTCTACCATATTATCCTGAGCAGTTGAAAGCATTAACTTCAATCTATTTAATTGGTTAACTTCACTAGCCCCTGGATCATAATCTATTGCAACAATATTTGCTTGAGGATGTATTTCTCTTACGGCTTTTATCATACCTTTTCCAGTTATATGATTTGGTAAACAACCAAAAGGTTGAACACATACAATATTGTCAACACCAGTTTCTATTAATTCTAACATTTCTGCAGTCAACAACCAACCTTCTCCTCCTTGGTTCCCTGTAGAAAGAAGACTTTCTGCTAATTTAGCCAATTCCTCTATCTCTAATGGTGGATTAAATCTTTTACTATTTTTTAATGCTTTCCTTAAATCTTTTCTATAGTGTTCCATATAGATTATAGCAATGTCTCCTATAAATTTATTTAATCTAGACTTTGCCAATTGTTTATGCTTAAAGGTTTCATTATATGCACAGTACATTAGAAAGTCTGTTAAATCAGAAACTACTACCTCTGCTCCTTCAGCTTCTAATAATCTAACTATATCATTATTAGCAGTTGGATGATATTTTACTAGTATCTCTCCTACAATTCCCACCTTTGGCTTTTCCACATCTATAATTTCTAAGTTATCAAAATCCTTTACCATAGCATATATATTTTCTTTGTACTCCCTTTTATCCCCTACTTCAACAGATTCTCCACATTTCTTTAACCATTTTTCACATAATAAATCTGCAGAACCTTTAATCTTTTCATAAGGTCTTACTTTATAAAGAAGCCTAGAAATCAAGTCCCCATATACAGTTGCCATCATACCTTTCTTGGCTAACTCTAAAGAATAGGTAAACCCTGGATTACTTTCCATACCATAAGGATTAATACTAATTACTGGCACATGACCAAAACCTGCATCCTTTAAAGCCTTTCTAATAAAACCTATATAATTTGATGCTCTACATACTCCTCCAGTTTGTGACATTAAT
>DATGTQ010000012.1 GCA_035301805.1 Tissierellales bacterium | reverse complement strand
TTAAGTAAAGGATATGAAGAAACAGATATAGAAAAGGCTGGATTAATATCTAAAAGGAAAAAAGGTAATGGATATTATGATAAATTTAGAGACAGAATAATGTTTCCTATTTTTGACACTAAAAATAGAATAATAGGTTTTGGTGGAAGGGTTATTAATGATTCAAAGCCTAAGTATATAAATTCACCAGATACACTAATATTTATAAAAGGGAATAATTTATATGGTCTTAATTTGGCTAATAAGTATTCAAAAAGGGAAAGGGTGGTTTTAGTAGAAGGATATACAGATGTTATTTCCTTATTTAATAATGGAATTAGATATGGAGTTGCAAGCTTAGGAACTGCTCTTACAAAAAATCAAGCTAGGTTACTCAGAAGATATGGGGATAATATATATATATGTTATGATTCTGATGAAGCAGGACTTAAGGCTGCATTTAAAGCAATTAACATTTTCAAGGAGATAAATATAAATGCAAAGATAATTTTACTACCTAAAGGGGAAGATCCTGATGAATATATCAACAAATATGGAAAGGACAAATTTGAAGAGTTAATTGACAAGGCCCTAAATTATATTGATTATACAATCTTTTTAAATAAAAGAAAATATAATCTAGATATAGTAGAAGAAAAGATAATGTTTACTAAAAACATTGCTAAAGTTCTTAAGAAAGTAAAAAGTCCTATTGAGCTAGATGCATATGTGGATAAGGTTTCTATGGATACGGGGATAGCAAAAGAAGCTATTAAAAATGAAGTTTATGGTAGAAATATAAATATCCAAAAAAAACCACAGAATAAGTATAGTAAGAGCAATTATAGAAATACTAAAAAGGAAATAAACCCTGTAGAATCTGTTCTAGAGGCAGCTCATTTAAATGCGGAGAAAAGTTTAATAAAGTTAATTATTGAAAATAAGGATATATATAATAAGGTTAATGTTTTAATAAAGCCTAAGGATTTCATGAATTTAGAATGTAGAGAGATTGGCAATCTTGTATATGATTTGTATGAAGAAGAAAATATTATAGAAAAAGATTATTTGGTAGAAAATTTAAAGGGTACAAAAGGTATAGACATTGATAATGTAATAGAAATACTAAATATGGACATTATTATACCAAATGATTCTGTTAATAAATTAATTGAAGATTTAATTGATACTATAAATTATTCTAAACTTAAGATTCAGAGAAAAAATATTATGAAAAAAATCCATGATATAGATAATAAGAAAGAAAAGGATGAAGGAGATGTTAAGATATTAAAGGAATTGAGCCTGAAGTTATTAAAAATAGACAGGGAGTTGAAACTACATTCATAGTTTTGCTGAAGGGAGGGAGTTTAAATGACTCAGAATGCAAAAAAAACTAAGGAAGAGAAGATGGAAGCAATTAAGAAACTAATGGATGAAGGTAAAAAGAGGGGCATGTTTACCTATAAAGAGATTATGGACTGTTTAGGGGAAATTGACTTGAGTTCTAAACAAATAGATGATATATATGAAAAATTTGAAGATATAGGTATTGATATAATAGATGAAAATGAATATGAAGAAAATATTGAAATTAAAGAGGATAAAGAAAAGTCTAAAAATAAAAAGGTAAGTATACCCCTTACTAAAGGAACAAATGTAGACGATCCCGTTAGGATGTATTTAAAGGAAATAGGGAAAATTCCACTTCTTACAGCAGAGGAAGAGGTTGCATTGGCAAAAAGAATGGAAGAAGGCGATGAAGAAGCAAAGAAAGAGTTGGCAGAAGCAAATTTAAGGTTAGTGGTAAGTATTGCTAAGCGATACGTTGGAAGAGGAATGCTATTTTTAGATTTAATTCAGGAAGGTAATTTAGGTCTTATGAAAGCTGTAGAAAAATTTGATTATAAAAAAGGTTATAAATTTAGTACCTATGCTACCTGGTGGATACGTCAAGCTATAACTAGGGCTATTGCGGATCAAGCAAGGACAATAAGAATTCCTGTCCATATGGTGGAAACCATTAATAAACTTGTACGAGTTCAAAGACAGTTGGTTCAAGATCTAGGTAGAGATCCAAATCCTGAGGAAATAGCATCAGAGATGGATTTAGAAATAGAAAAGGTTAGAGATATAATGAAGATTGCTGAGGAACCAGTGTCATTGGAAACTCCTATAGGAGAAGAAGAGGATAGTCAATTAGGCGATTTTATTGAAGATGAACAGGTTCAAGCTCCAGTAGACGCAGCAACTTTTACCATGTTGAGAGAACAACTTATGGAAGTTTTAGAAACCTTAACCCCAAGAGAACAAAAAGTATTGAGGTTAAGGTTTGGAATTGATGATGGAAGAGCTAGAACTTTGGAAGAAGTAGGAAAAGAATTTGACGTTACTAGGGAAAGAATAAGACAAATAGAAGCGAAAGCTTTAAGAAAACTTAAACACCCTAGCAGAAGCAAGACACTTAAAGATTTTTTAGAGTAGATTAAAGATTCGCTAAAAGAGCGAGTCTTTAATCTTCATTATTTTATTGTATATTTTTATTTATTTTATTTAGAGAGGAAGAAAAAATATGAACATATCTAATAGATTACTAACTATAGCAAATTTTGTTCCTAAAAATTCAATAGCAATAGATATAGGAACCGATCATGGCTATATACCAGCCTATTTAATAATGAATAATATAAGTAAAAAGGTAATAGCCACAGATATTAGTGAGGAATCTTTAAATAAGGGTAAGAATTACATAAAGGGTTTAAAACTTGAAAATGAGATAGAGACAAGAATTGGAGATGGGTTTGAAGTATTAAAATCTTTTGAAGCTGATACAGCAATTATTGCGGGTATGGGAGGACTTCTTATAGCTGATATATTAGAAAGTAGAAAGAATATTTCTAGAACTATTACACATTTTATATTACAGCCTATGGTTGCTTCAAATAAATTGAGAGAGTATTTATATAATAATAATTTTGAAATATTAGATGAAAGGCTTGTTAAAGAAGGAGAAAAATTTTATGAAGTAATCTATACAAAGCATGGTAAAGGTTATATAGAAAAAGATATTTATTTTGATATAGGAAAAAAACTTGTGGAAAATAAAGATCCATTATTAGAAGAATTTATTAACTATAAAATAAAACTTGCAGAAAATATATTAGATAAAATAGAGGATAAAACTACCTTAAAAAGTAAAGAAAGAATGAAGGCGCTAACAGAGGAAATTGAAAAATATAAGGAGGTGCTAATGTGTGTTAAAGGCTAAAGAAATTATTGGAATTTTAGATAATTGGGCTAAACCTTATTTAATTGATAGCTGGGATAATACAGGATTTCAAATAGGGGATCCAAACAAAAAAGTTGAAAAGATTTTGCTAGCTTTAGATTTAGATAATAAAGTCCTAAGGAAGGCTAAGGAAATTAAGGCGGATATGATTATTAGCCATCATCCCATTATTTTTGAACCTATAAAGAAAATTACTACAACAGGCTATAAAGAGAAATTAATATATGATATTATAAAAGAAGAGATAGTCGTATACAATGCCCATTCAAATTTAGATTTAGCTATTGGAGGGGTTAATGATACCTTTGCAGAATTATTGGGGTTAGAAGATGCAGAAGTACTTAGTACTTCTTATATCGAGCCTTTATATAAAATAGCAGTAGGCGTGCCAGAAAGTTATGCAGATAAAATTAGAAATGTTTTAGGAGAATCTAATGCCGGATGGATAGGGAATTATAGTCATTGTACTTATAATTCCGAAGGATTTGGAACCTTTATGCCTAGAGAAGGCACAAACCCCTTCATAGGTGAAACTAATAAACTAGAAAAAGTGAATGAAATTAAAATAGAAACAATTGTAGAAGAAAAAAACCTAAAGAAAGTCATAAATAAAATGATAAAAGCCCATCCCTATGAAGAAGTAGCTTATGATATTTATCCTTTAAAAAATAAGAATAAGGAATATGGATATGGAAGAGTAGGAAATATAGAAGAAATGCTATTAAAAAATTTTTTAGATTTGGTAAAAGAAAAACTAGATGTAAATCCTATAAGAGTTCATGGATATAAGGACAAAACTATTAAAAGAGTTGCTATTTGTGGCGGAAGCGGGGCTAATTTTATATATGATGCTTATAAAAAAGAAGCTGATATTTATGTAACTGGAGATATTAAGTATCATGATGCCCAATTAGGCCATCAATTAGGTCTTATTGTAGTAGATGGAAACCACTATGATACAGAGAAGATAATATTACCAAAGATAAAAGACTACATTTACTCTAATATACAAGGTTCAATTGAAGTAATTATCCATAAAGAAAGTAGTCCGACTGTTACCTTATATTAGTACAGATGGAGGTGTAAAATTGAAACAACTAGAGCTTTTATGGAAATTACAAGAACATGATTTAAAATTGAAGGAAACTAAAGCAAAATTAGAAGAACTAGCTAAAAAAGGATCTATTGAAACAATAACCCTAAAATTAAATAGTTTAGATAAAAGATTAAAGGATAAAAAGTTAGAACTAGAAGAAAAAGATAAAAAACTTAGAAAAAATGATAATATTCTAAAAGGATTAACCTTTCAGTTAAAAGAAGTAGAAAAAAACCTTTATGATGGAACAGTAACCGATGTAAAACAGCTTAATTACATGGCTGAGGAAAGTAAAAGCTTAAAAGAACATATAAATGAGTTAGAATTTGACATTATATATTTAATGGAATATGCTGAGAATATAAAAAAAGATATTTCTCATATTGAAAATGAATGTAATAAAATGAAATTTCAATTTGCAAAAAATAAGGATGAATATAATAGGATGACAAATCAAATTAGAGAAAAAATACGTCAGGAAATGGATGATGTATACCAAATTTCTACAGAGATTGATGAAGTATTATATAAGAAATACCATATGTTAAAAAAGAATAAAGTTTTTGCTATGGCAAAGGTTGAAGAACACAGATGTAATGGTTGTAATATGATAATACCAACTTATTTAATAGATAACCTTAAAAGGGATGAAGAATTACAGTATTGTGAAAACTGTGGTAGAATATTGTATTTAGAAAAATAGGGTAATGTAGTAATGTAATACCTTTGCAAATCATATTATTTTATGTTATATTATATTTACGATGATGATAAAAGATAATATGAGTAGGTTGGATGATCGCGTGTTTTTACATGAGGAAAGTCCGAGCTCCACAAAGCAGGATGCTGGGTAATTCCCAGTGGGGGCAACCCTAAGGATAGTGCAACAGAAATATACCGCCTAGTAATTTAACTAGGTAAGGGTGGAATGGTGAGGTAAGAGCTCACCAGCAACTAGGTAACTAGTTGGCTATGTAAACCCCATCCGGAGCAAGACCAAGAATGAACAAAAAAGACAGTTGCTTGCTGTTGTTCTAATGGTAGGTCGCAGGAACCTATTGGCAACAATAGGTCATAGATAGATGATCATCTAAGACAGAACTCGGCTTACAGACTTACTCACTATTGATAACTACGCCATTTCATATGGCGTTTTTTTATTTTGCCACTATTTTGCTTATTTATATTTTTTATAATGAATTTCTTCTACACTATTTTCTATGATTAAGTATTTATTTTGTAATTTTTATACAGTGGAAAAGCCGAGGATTATCCTCGGCTTATTATACTGGTTTAGTATCCCATATTATCACAGTTACAGAATAAAACTACTAACAATAAGAAGAAGAAAAGTAATGAATCGTCAAATCCACATCCTTGATGTCTTCTGTCACAACTCATGTCAGTCATAATCACACCCCCCTGCTGTGGTAACATAGTGGAGTTTAGAGGTTTAGTATAACCTATGCAATATACTTATAAAATGTTACCAGCGATCACAGCTACAGAATATAACCACTAAAAGCAAAAAGAAAAAGAGTATTGAACTATTATCACAGTCATCTCCTAATATATTACTAAATAGTCCGCCCCTATTAGTATCAGTCATGATTACACCTCCCAATAAGTAAATTAAGACTCTATATAAATTATGCTAGGTATTAAAAAGTGTTACTCGTAGGCTATAATTATTAAAAATGTATATTAATATTAGTTTTTAATTAAGTTTTATTAATTTGTATATTTTTAATCTAATAGCTAAATAATAGAATTAAATTGTTTATTATTAACTATAATTCTATTGTTAATAGGATTTTATGATTTAATATTGGGAGGAGAGGAGTATATGGAAGAAAAAATGGGAGTTCAAGAATTAAAAGATAATGTTTTAGAGTTTTTAAAAGAACATAAGAATGGTTCTTTAGCTACATGTATGAATGGTATTCCAAGAAGTAGTCCTGTCCAATACTTTGTTGGAAAGAATTTAGATATATACATAATTTCTGCTGGAGGAGATAAATTTAAATTTATAGCTAATAATCCAAATGTTTGTCTACTAGTGAATACAGACTATATTAATTATAGGCAAATAAAAGGGGTACAAATTTTTGGAAAAGCAACTACAAGTTTAGATAATGTAGAATTATTTAATGAAGCAAAAGAATATTATCCAGATTCTTATAGACTTGATTATGAAGAGGATTACCTAAAAATAATAAAAATAGAGCCTACCGAAATAGTATATTTAGATTCTTTAGGAGATGGAAATAGGACTAAGCAAATATTAAAGAATAGCGAAGTATTAGTAAAAGAAGAATAAAAAAATTAAAAAAGAAATTAAAAAATCGGCACTGTGAATTCATAGTGCCGATTTTTTTAAATAAGTCTTGAATAATATTCAACGACTAATTGATCATCAATTTCAATAGGAATTTCATCTCTATTAGGACTTTTTGTGAACTTGCCAGAAAAATTATCTTCATCCTTTTCTAAATAAGGGTAATTAACAATAGTAGAAGAAAGGAAGTTTTCTTTAAACAATTCAACATTTCTAGATTGTTCCTTTAAAGAAATAATATCTCCTACATTAACTCTATAAGATGGTATATTGATTTTTTTGTCATTTACTAGGATATGACCGTGAACTACCATTTGTCTAGCTTGTCTTATTGAGGAAGCAAAACCTAATCTATATACTAAATTATCTAATCTAGATTCTAATATTTTTACTAATGCTGTACCTGTTTGTTCATCAGATTTTTTAGCTTCTCGCACATATCCTATAAATTGTTTTTCAATTACACCATAGTATGCTCTTAATCTTTGTTTTTCAAGAAGTTGCATTCCATAGTTTGAAAGTTTTTGACCATCTCTTGAATTGCCCTTATTAGCCCTATTCATGGCTTTTGGATGGCCACATACATTTAATCCTAATCTTCTAGATTGTTTAAATCTAGGTCCCATCATTTTTGCCAAAATTATCAGCTCCATATTATATATTTGCCGCGATAATTTAAAGCCAATTATATAAATACTATACTACAAAACATCCACATTGTAAATGATAATTATTATCAATTAGTGTTCTGTTTTTAATTCATGTTTATTCTAGGCAAAAAATAAATGAAGTAATAATCAGTAAGTAGTCTATAAAGAAAATAAAACATTAAAATTGACACTATATTTTTATAGTGTCAACTTTTTATAGAAGTCTTAAGTGTAAGTTAAGAGTTATCCTTATTTGAGTTTTTAAGTGAAAGAGAATGAGAGTCGTTAGTGTATATTACTATTAACCCAGCTAAAACTGCTATAGCAGCGGCTCTAATAAAATAGGGCATTACTATATCAGAGGCTGAGGTAGCCAGTTTTGTTCCAGTATCTCCACCTACAATCATAGCAATAATAAACATGGCTAAAATAATTCCCCCACCTAGAATAGCTATTATTATAAAAAGGCTAAAAAGCCAACTTAAAACCTCTTGTACTTTATTTTTCATTTTCCATCCTCCTATATGAATAATACTGGTAAAAGTTCTGCAAGTATGATTATAGCTAATGCAAGATGTATTAATACCCAGGTTAAGGCTAGTTTAGATGTTTCAATTATATCGGAATCGGCAATCCCCATAGCTGTATACATGGCAAGAGCTAAGGGCGGTGTCATACCTTCTAAGGCACCAGTTATTGCTGGTAATATTGCTGCAACTAGTAAAGGATTAGTACCTAATGCGGCGAGAGAGCCTAATATGCCTGTACCAAAGATGGCTATTTGGGATGAGCCTGGTAAAATCATACCTAGGAATGCTGTAAATATAGGGAAAAATATTGCTAATTGTAGTTTCGTCATATTAAAAGATTGAACAAATTCCCCTATGGCAGTACCGATATCTGCATCTCCCATTAGATAAGAAATAGAATAGGCAAAGTACACAGTTGCCGCAACAGGAGTTATTTGAACTACACCTGCTTTAAATATTTCTAAAATATTTTTTATCTTTAATCCTCCAGAAATCCTATCTCTACTTATGATCAAAGAATAAATAGCTGCTATTCCAGGAGTAAATAATATTACAGAACTTGAAAAACTTTCTGCTCCAGCCTCTCCAAGTCTTTCTTTAAAGAAAGTAGAGCCAAATTTATAATCTAAATATAAAGGTAGAAAAATTATTACCGGCACTAATAAAGCTTTCCAGCCTTTTTTTAAAGCTTCTGAAACTTTTGGTATGTCTTCCTTAGGAACAGGACTTACTTTGTATTTTAGACATAAGATATATAATGTAACTACTCGTTGAATTATAAACCAGATAGCTACTCCCCATACTGCCATCCAAAATTGGGCTAAAGTATAAGTGTTAGGATACATTTGATCAAGAACTCCGAAGGCTAGTAAAATAGTACCAGATGGAGGAATCATAGGGCCTAAAGAGCTTGCAGACATTTCAACAGTTGCAGCTAATGCCCTAGGGAAATTAGTATGAATCATAGTAGGTATTGTAAAAACACCAGTTGCTGCAACATTACCTGGGCCAGTTCCTGATAATGCAGCCATAAAGGTACTAGATAACAAACTCACATATCCAGCGCCACCTCTAAAGCGACCTACTAAAGATAATATAAAGTCAATAATATCTTCGACAACATTGGTTTTTCCAAAAATAAATGCTAAAGATAAAAAAGCTACTATAGCATAAAATAAAGTATTTGTCGAAGGTTTGATTAAATATTCTGTTAATTTATCATATCTTCCCATCGCCACTACCATAACTATGTAACCTATAAACATAGCTTCATATATAGGTCTTTTAAATAAAACAAAAACTATTGTAATAGTAGCCAATAGAGTGAGAAGATAAATTAATTCTATTGGTATTCCGAACATATGTGTCCCCCTTTTCTTTTATAATAACACTTAATATTTACCCATTATTAAAAGATTTAAACAATAAAGTCTAATTTTTAATGAAGATATTCTTTAAATTGCAGCATCTGTAAAAAGGAGATACAATATAAATATGATAATATATAGATAAATCGGGGCATATGCCCCGATTTAGAAAAGACTATTAGTATCTACCACAATTACAGAATAAAACTACTAATAGTAAGAAGAAGAATAGTAAGGAATCATCAAAATCACCGCAATCTCTACGGCCACCAAGATTATCTACCATAATTTACACCTCCTGTACATATGCTGAGGTATTTGCTACTCATTATAGAATATGATTTTATAGAAGAATTGTGAATAAAGTTTGTCTAAGGGAATATAGATTAAAAGTAAAAAAGGGGCGAATATTTTATGACTAAAAAATTAAAGAAGAAAATTAAAAAATTAAATTTATTCTACAGCGTACAAACCGAATATATAAATTATTTAGCTCAGAAATCTTTTATAGAGAAATTCAAGGAAGGGGATATATTATTTTTTGAACAGGATGAAATGGATTATATATACATAGTGTTAAAGGGAAAGGTTACCCTTTTTAAATTATCTGAGATAGGTCAAAAACGAATCATATTTTTATTGGATAAAGGGGATATAGTTAATGAGGTAATATTTGATGATCTTCCATCTTCAATAAGTTGTGAAGCTTTTGAAGATAGTGAGGTACTTAAAATTGACAAGGACGCTCTTCTATATATTATGAGCAAAGATTTTAATCTAACTAAAAAAATAATAAATTCTATTTCTAAGAAAAACAGAAGGCTTTATAGACAATTAAAAAATATAATTCCCATTAGGATGGATAAAAAATTGGCGGCAAAACTATGGAAATTAAGTAGAGATTATGGTGTAGATATAGAAGAAGGGGTTTTAATTGATTTAAATTTAAGTGTGACATATTTAGCAGATATGTTAGGAAGTACTAGGGAAACCGTTTCAAGGGCTATTAATGATTTTGTAAGATGTGGACTAATTCAATATAAGAATAATAAAATAGTTGTTAAAAACAGAGATGAGTTATCAATTTATTTTAGAGGGGTGTGATTTTTATCACAGCCTTTTTTCTTCTCATATGTTAATTTATAAATAATCAAAGGTTGGAGGTGTGATTATTGTTTAGTGAAGAAATTGATAACTTAGCATCTATAGCTAAAAACAAAGAAAATTTATTAGAAGAAAATAGCCTTGGGTACATAATGTCCTCAATGCTAGCTGGTATTTATGTAGGGTTTGGAATACTTTTAATTTTTACTATTGGGGGATTTTTACAACATACAGGTACTCCTAGTACTAAAATTTTAATGGGAGTATCCTTTGGTATAGCATTAAGCCTAGTACTAGTAGCAGGCTCTGAGCTTTTTACAGGGAATAATTTAATAATGATGGTAGGCTCATTAAACAAAAAAGTCAGTTGGAAAGGAAGTTTAAAAGTTTGGCTATATAGCTATATAGGTAATTTCTTAGGTAGCATATTACTTGCTATATTATATGTAAAATCTAAACTTCCTACAGAAAGCGTGGCAGATTTTATAATAAGTGGCTCTCAAGCAAAAATTGATGCAGGGTTTACTCCACTACTTATTAGAGGAATACTTTGTAATATGCTTGTATGCTTAGCTGTTTGGTGTTTCTTCAAACTAAAAAATGAAACAGCAAAACTTATAATGATATTTTGGTGTTTATTTGCATTTATAACTATTGGAATGGAGCATAGTATTGCAAATATGACTTTAATAACTATAGCTTTTATGTTACCCAATAGTGGTATTTCTATAGCGGGTATATTTAAAAACCTTATACCTGTAACTATTGGCAATTTTATAGGTGGAGCTATTTTTATAGGATGGGTTTATTGGTATATAGCCAAAGGTAAAATAAAAGATTAGAGGAGGTTTAAAATGGGGGTTTCTTTAAGATTAAATGAATTTAATGATGTATTATGTGAATTAAAAAAGGATTACGTAGTATATGCTCCTAAGGTTTTTAAAAACAAAGGAAGATTTTCAGATACAGACCTAGTTAGATATGATGAAATATCTAGTATAGAAGAAATAGAATTTAATAAAAAAACTTATTATTCACCAAAAGAAGTATTAATTCCAATCACTCAAACTTTATTTTATTTTACAGAGGATAAAGTGACGGAACCAGAAATAAATGAGAAAAAAATATTAGTCTTTTTACGAAGTTGTGATATTCATGCAGTTAAAAGATTAGATGAAATTTATTTAAATAATGGGAATTTTGAAGATCCATATTATAAACAATATCGAGAAAGAGTCAAGTTTATACTTATGGAATGTGAAAAGAGTTTTGAAAATTGCTTCTGTGTAAGTATGAAGACTAATAAGACTGATAATTATTCTATGTTTATTAAAAGAGAAGATGATAATGTATTAATAAAAGTAAAAGATGATGAATTTTCTTCTTACTTTGATGGGGGTATTGATATAGAAGTATCTCCAAAATTTGTTGAAGAAAATGAAATAGAAGTAAAAATACCAGATAACCTTAATACAGATATTTTTGATTCACCTATGTGGAAAGAATATACTTCTAGATGTATAGCTTGTGGTAGGTGTAATACAGTCTGTGGAACTTGTTCCTGTTTCTCTATGCAAGATATATTTTATAGTGACAATGAAAATGTTGGAGAAAGAAGAAGGGTATGGGCATCTTGTCAAATAGATGGTTACAGTGAGGTAGCTGGTGGATTTGATTTTCGTGGAGATCAAGGAGATAGGATGAGGTTTAAGGTTATGCATAAAATCTATGATTTCAATAAGAGATTTGGTTATCACATGTGTGTAGGGTGTGGCCGTTGTGATGATGCATGTCCTGAATATATTTCATTTTCTAATTGTGTAAACAAATTAAATAATGAAGTAAAGGAGGGAAGGTAAATGGAAAACAATATTTATTTACCTTATAAATCAAAAATACTAGACATAATACCTCATACCGATATAGATTATACTTTTAGAATAAAGTATGAAGGAGATGTGAAACCAGGACAGTTTTTCCAAGTGTCAATTCCTAGATATGGGGAAGCACCTATATCAGTAAGTGGAATAGGGGAAAATTTTATTGATTTAACTATTCGAAAAGTTGGAAAGGTTACGGATGTAATTCATACATTTTTCCCAGGTCAATATTTGTTTATAAGAGGACCTTATGGTAATGGTTTTGATTTAGAGTTATTTGAAGGGAAAGAAGTTATAGTTACAGCAGGAGGTACAGGTTTAGCTCCTGTTAAAGGAATAGTAGATTATTTTTCTGAAAACAAAGATAAAGTAGAAAAATTAACTTTAATAAGTGGGTTTAAATCTCCATCAGATATTTTGTTTAAGGATGATTTTGAAAAATGGAAGAATGAAATGGATACAATACTTACAGTAGACCAAGGTGATGAAGGTTATACCGGAAGTGTAGGGCTTGTAACGGAATTTATAGAGGATATAGATATTAAAAATGTAGAAGAAGCCAATGTGGTTGTAGTAGGACCACCTATGATGTTAAAATTTACTCTTCAGGAGTTTTTAAAGAGAGGTATTAAGAAAGAAAATATTTGGGTTTCTTATGAAAGAAAAATGTGTTGTGGAATAGGGAAATGTGGCCATTGTAAAATAGATGATACTTATATTTGTTTAGATGGACCAGTTTTTAACTATAAAAAAGCAGAGAAACTTGTGGATTAGGAGGTGTATATAATGGATATAAATACAGGTCGTCTTAAAAAGAATGCTTTTAGAGTAACAAAAGAAAGAGGAAAAACTGCTGCAAGAGTTAGGGTGCCAGGAGGGCATATTGAGGCAGAACATTTAGCAATATTGAAAGAAATTGCAGAAAAATATGGAAATGGTACTCTCCATATAACCAGTAGACAAGGTTTTGAAATACCAGGTATACCAATGGAGTATGTATATGAAGTAAATAAATCTCTTCAACCAGTTATAGAGGGGTTAAATATAAATCAAGTTGATCCTAATACAGGTTATCCAGCTTCTGGGACTAGGAATGTATCAGCTTGTATAGGAAACAATGTATGTCCTTTTGCTAATTATAATACAACAAACTTTGCGAAAAAAATAGAGGATGCAATTTTTCCTAATAATTTTCATGTAAAAGTTGCTCTTACAGGTTGTCCTAATGATTGTATTAAAGCGGCAATGCAAGATTTTGGTATAATAGGTATGACGGAGCCACAATACGATTATAATAGATGTATAGGCTGTGAGGCTTGTGTTGACAATTGTAAAAAGAGAGTAACAGGAGCTTTATCCTTTGAAAATTACAAAGTAGTAAGAGATCCAGAAAAATGTATTGGTTGTGGAGAATGTGTAGACAAATGTCCTATGTCTGCCTGGACAAGAAGTGAGGAGAAGTATTATAAACTTATAATAATGGGTAGAACAGGAAAGAAAAATCCAAGACTTGCAAGGGAATTTATTAAATGGGTAGACGAAGAAAGTATTATAAAAATAATTTTAAATACTTATGATTTTATAGAAGAATATATTGATAAAGATGCTCCAGGAGGAAAAGAGCATATAGGATATATAATAGATAGAACAGGCTTTCATGAATTTAAAAAGTGGGCTTTAAAAGATGTAGAATTAGGTCCTAAAGCAGAAGTACAAAATAATATATATTGGTATTAAAAATAATAAATAAAAAACAAAACTATGTTATCAATTTTCGAGTATTAAATTTCTTGAAAATTGATAACGTTTTTTTATGGCAAAATTTATAAAAAATAGTATACTCCTTTACTTATGATGAATAGGATATAAAAAGAGGAATATAGATTAAAGAATAATATTAATCAATGATGAAATTATGTGTAAAGGGGTGTCATTAAATTGAAAAAAAGTAGGGCCCTAATTAAGGTACAAGTTTTACTAATAGTGATGTTATTTTTTATTAATACAATAAGTTATGGGGAAGATGCACTAGGTGAAGAGCCTTTGGAAAAATATATTAGTAAAGGGTTTAATGGGGCTCAGGTAGAGCAAAGGAATACTCTTTTAAAATTTCAGGCAGAAAATAATTTATCAGTAGATGGAATAATTGGAAAAGAGACTAATATGGCTTTAAAAGAAAAGGACAAAGAAATAATAGATATAATACCAGAGGAAGTTAAGGATGATAGGTGGTTTATAGTTATAAATAAAACGAAAAAGATATTAACAGTCTATAAAAGTGGAAAGGTATATAAAAAGTATCCTGTAGCAGTAGGTAAACCTTCATCTCCAACTCCTGATTATAAATTTACCATTATTAATAAAGCAAAAAATCCTTATTGGGGTGGAATGGGTGGTAAGTTTACACCAATAGAAGGAGGAGCCCCCAATAATCCTTTAGGAAAAAGGTGGTTAGGCCTATCTATAGAGGAACATTGGGGATATGGGATCCATGGGAATTCATCCCCATCTTCAATAGGAGGTTATGTATCTTCTGGATGTATAAGAATGATTAATGAAGATATAGGAGAATTATTTGAATATATTCCTGTGAAAACAAAAGTT
>DATGTQ010000011.1 GCA_035301805.1 Tissierellales bacterium | reverse complement strand
AAAACATTTTATCTTCCTCCCTAATTTATACCATTTAGTACTATGTAGCACAAAAAACCTTTACATCCCTATATAGGGACGAAAGGTTTCTTCCGCGATTCCACCCTATTTAATACCCTTAAATAGGTATTCTCTCATTGTGACTTTATAAAAATTTGTCTATAGAATATAATTTAGCAAAAAACAAGCTTATTGTCAATAGCCATATACCTTTTCACTTATTATCTTTTTCTAGAGTTTCATTTACATTAATTATTTTCCCATCTTCTTTCATTATTTCAATTTCGCATTTTGAAAGCATCGCTGCACCCAATCCTAATAAGGCCGCTGGTGCTGCCACTATACTTCCTATTACTCCTGCTGTTATTGGAATATTCATAATTATTTCATTATCTTTTTTTACTATTATTTTGGTTACATTTCCTTTTCTAAGAATCTCTTTAACTTTATCGGTTATTTCTTCCCCTTTATTAGTCAAATTTTCGCCCCAAGTTTTTTGTTGTTGTTCTATATAAATAATTGTCTTTATCACATCCCCATCATTTCCCACTAAAGCCTCTTTTGCCTCTCCATAGCTTACGTTTGTTCTTTTTACTACTTTATCAATATCCTCAAGAGATATATCCATATTATATTCCTCCATTTTTTGTAATAGTTTCGATTAAGTTCAATGAATTAAAGTTATCTTTTTCAATATTTATTAATATATATTTTACCATGATTTCATGTAAGTTACTCATGACATCTTTAGGAATTTTAATGGATTCTAGCTTATCTAAAGGCGAATACAACAATTGTTTTAAATGCATAATTACATTTCTATCAATATTTTTACAATATGGCTCTGTCTCAAAACATTTATCACATATTATACCACCTTGATGATAACTAAATTTTACTCTATTGTAATTATTATTTCCACATATTACACACTTATCTAAATAAGGCCTATATCCTAAAAAAGAAATATACTTTAATTCAAAAGCTATTACAAACTTTAAAAAATCCTTTTCTAATCTAGATAGTACTTTTAATCCTTTTACTAAAAGCAAAAAAAGTTTTTCATTTGGCTCTTCCTCTACTATAGAATATTCTACTAATTCTAATATATAAGAACCATACATAAGTCTTTCCATATTTTCTCGTAAATCATAGAAGGAATTTATTATATCTCCCTGATTTATATGATAAAAATTTCTCCCTTTAAAAAATGTAAAATCGCTATAACCAAATACTTGAGTACATCCAGTTAATTGACTTTTAGGCCTATAGGCTCCTTTGGCCATAGCATGAATTTTTCCAAAATCTTTAGAAAAAATAGTAAGTATTTTACTAGTATCTTTAAAACGTATCTCTTTTAGTACTATTCCTTCTGATTTAACAAGCATTAAGTCACATCCAATCTATTGATAACCAAAATATTTTAGCTTGTTTTTTTTATCTCGCCAATTCTTTTCTACTTTTACCCACAGTTGTAAATTAATCTGACTGCCTAAAAGTTTTTCTATATCCTTTCTAGCATCAGTTCCAATTTTTTTAAGCATCTTTCCACCTTTTCCAATAATAATACCCTTGTGAGAACCTTTTTCACAATAAATAGTTGCGTCTACATCTACTATATCTTGACTTTCTCTTTTCTCTATATTGTCTATAGATACAAAAATCCCATGGGGAATTTCCTCTTTTAAATAAAACAAAGCTTTTTCCCTAATAATCTCTGCTATAATAAAGCTTTGTGGTTGATCAGTAATCATATCCTCTGGAAAATATTTTGGTCCTTCTGGTAAATATTCTTTTAATATGGTTAAATATTCATTTATATTTATATTTTCCATAGCCGATATAGGAATAATTTCATCAAATATGTTCAATCCTCTATATTTATCTATTAAATTAAGAATATCTTTATCTTCTAATTTGTCGATTTTATTAATTAAAAGTATTTTAGTAGTACTTATATATTTCATTTCTTCAAATATATACTTATCAATTGGTCCCGTTCTCAAGCTTTCATCTACTAACACTGTTATAAGATCTACTTCTTCCAAAGTACTTTTTGATACTTTTAGCATATATTTTCCCAGTTGATTTTTTGGTTTTTGTATTCCTGGGGTATCTAAAAATACTATTTGATAATCTTCCTCTGTATAAACACATTGTATCTTATTTCTTGTAGTTTGAGGTTTATCAGAAATTATTGATATTTTCTCACCTATTATACTATTCAATAAAGTAGATTTTCCTACATTTGCTCTACCAATTACTGTTATAAAACCTGACCTGTACATTGTTTCACTCCTATTTCTCATCTTTTTCTAAATCTTCTGGTCCAAAGCTATAGGGTAATAATTCATCTAAGGAATATTCTTTATAATCATCTTCTGAATCTGCTATTATTATTAGTGCATCTTTTCCAAATTCCCTAATAACCTGCCTACAAACTCCACAAGGATAAGTATATTCAGAATCTCCTACTACTGCAATGGCTTTTATTTTTAACTCACCTTCTGAAATTGCTTTAAATATAGCTGTACGCTCTGCACATAATGTTGGAGAATATGAAACTATTTCAATATTACATCCAGTATATATTTCATTTTTGTCCGTAAGAACAGCCGCTCCTACATGAAATTTAGAGTAAGGAACATATGCTTTTTCTTTTGCCTCTAAAGCCTTTTTTATTAGTTTCTTTTTGTCCATGTAATCACCTCTAGTTAATTATTAAATCGGGGTCAATATCTGTTACCTGTATCCAAGTAGTACCTGGATTTAGTTTTAGTTCTTCTCCTAAATCATCATAAAAATAAGTTTTTTCTGAAATTGATTCTTTTTCCCAGGTTATAAACATACCTTTTCCCTGAGTAATAAAAATACCATTTCCTTCACCAATTAATGTCATATCAAGTCTTCCCTCTTCATCTGTTACATTAGAATTTACTTGTTGAATTATTATATTAGTTGCAATTATAGGTTCTTCATTAGACTCATCTATATGGAGTTCTCCATCTTTATACCTAGTATAATTACCTTTACCTTTATCGAATACATATTTGGTTGTATTGCTTTTATTATATTTAATTTCAATATTATTTACATCAAAACCATCTATAGCTATAATTTCTTCATTAAATCTAAATCCTTGAAAATTATTTTGTTTATTATATCCCTTTTCCTTTTCAGCTTTCCTTATAAATTCCATACTAGTATACAAATTATGGGGACTTTCTTTACCAGTGCTAGACTCTCTCCAAAAATATTCCATAGAATCAGAAACACCATTAATGTCTGATATATTTAATTCTTTAATCTTCTTTTCTGCTTCTTGGCTTCCACCTGCCCTTACATAAATAGAATCATATTCTAATAAAGTAGTTACAAAATAAGGTCTAGAGCTTCTTATAGGCCCTAATAATTCTGGTTCCCCAATTAAGTATATCCCCATATACCTTGTATAAGGATGTTCCACCTTAAACTCATAGACTAATTCAGCATCACTTAAACCTGATTGCCACCTGGCATTAGGATGATTATCAAACATAATTGCTACTGGTCTTTCCTTTATTCTATCTTCACTAGTTTTTAAACCACTTAAAGATGAAAAGACATGTTCCAGTATTTCTTCCTCTTCTTCTGATTCAGTTATATTATCTAATTTAGTACAACTAGATAACAAAAACATAGACAATACTAAACCTAAGATAAGAAATATTTTTTTCATAGCATCCCTCATTATCCAATAATCTGAAATATAATTATACTAGTTAGTATACCTAAAACTGCCCCAGTTATCACTTCAACAGGTGAGTGAATTTTGCCTTCTACTCTACTTGCAGCAACCATTATTGATATTATAAATGCTAATGTAGAGATTAAAATATTTTCAGCCATAAAGGCTATAGAACTTGCCAACACAAAAGCTACAGCCGCATGGCCACTTACAACCCCACCTTGAAATGGTGTTCCACTTTGAAATATAGTTTTTATAACAACAGTAATAATTATCACTAAAGCCAAAGCTATAAAAGTAAGGTGGACTGGTGAATGTTTTATTTTAAACAAAACTACATTCGCAAAAGGATTTAATCTATCAAAAAACAATAAATATCCCACTACAAGAGCATTTATTGCTGATATTAAAACTCCACCTGCTGCTACATTCTTTGCTATCTTGGCAAGTGGATGGTATTCATCTGTAATAAGATCTATAGTCTTTTCAATAGAAGTATTAATAAGTTCTGCTACTATAACAAAAGAAATAGCAAAAAATATAACTAGTAATTCAATTCTAGTAAAATCAAAAAACAAACTTCCGAAAAGGACTAAAAAAGCTGCTGCAAAATGAATTTTCATATTTCTTTGAGTTTTTAATGCATATATAATACCTTCAACAGCATGGTTAAAACTTTCAATTAAATTTTTATTTTTCATATACTATCACCTATTTTTAGTCATCATCTTTAAATATTTTCAGCTTCTTCATTACCCTTTTTTCCTTTTCTCTCATTATGTTTCTCTCTTCCATACCTAATTCATGATCATAGCCTAATAGGTGAAACATACTATGAGCCGTTAAATAAGCAACTTCCCTTATAAAGGAATGACCAAAATCTTTAGCTTGCTCTGAAGCTTTTTCCAGGGAAATAATTATATCACCTAAAGGAACTATTGGAATATTTAATTGGTTCTTCATTGGAAAAGATAAAACATCTGTTTTTGAATCTACATTTCTATAATTTTTGTTTAATAATTGGATCTGCTCATTGTCTACAAAAGATACACTAACCTCTATATTTAAATCTTTTTTTTCTTCTAATAAACATTCTTTTACCACGTTTTCTACTACTTCATACATTTCCTCATTTATATCTAATTTTGTTTGCCTATTTTCAATGTAGATTTCCATTTAATTCTCTCCTTTTATTTCTTCAGCCTTAATGTTAGGATATTCTATTCTCTCATGTAAAATACCTAACATTACATTGGAAAAAGCGTTAGCAATTGTATTTAAATCCTTTAAAGTCAAATCACATTCATCTAACTGATTGTCCTTCAACTTACCCTGTATTACACTTCTTATCATTTCTTCTATTTTTCCCTTGTTAGGCTCTTTTATAGACCTAACAGCTGCTTCAACTGAGTCTGCCAACATAACTAATGCAGCTTCCCTAGTTTGAGGTTTAGGTCCTTTATACCTAAAATCCTCAACCTTAACTTCTTCTGAATTCTTTTCTTTTAAAGCCTTATGATAGAAATAAGCTACAAAAGTATCTCCATGATGCTGAACTATAATATCTTTTATTTCCTTTGGTAAACTGTATTCTTCTGCAAAAGTTAGTCCATCTTTTGTATGATTTGTTATAATTAAGGTACTTAATGTAGGATTTAATTTATTATGAGGATTATCTATACCAAATTGATTCTCCTTAAAAAAATATGGTCTATTTAATTTACCTATATCATGATAATAAGAACCAGCTCTAGCTATTAAAGGATCTGCACCTATTGCCTCTGCTGCAGCTTCACTTAAATTCCCTACAATTACACTATGATGATAAGTTCCAGGGGCTTCTAAAAGTAATCTTTTTAATAAAGGTTGATTAGGATTAGATAACTCCAATAATTTTAGTGGAGTTATTACCTCAAAAACATTTTCCCATAGTGGCAGTGTTCCAATAGTTAAAATTGCAGAGAATGCTCCATTTATAATTCCATAACCACTTCTCATTAATGTATCAATTATTTCGGTCTTTTTTATTAATCCAAAGGCAAGAATGGTCAAAACATTAACTACTCCAGCTATCAGTCCGTTAAAAAATATATTATATCTTTGGGAAGAATTAATTACACTAAAAGCAGCAGCACTTCCTCCTATAAAAAACATTGCAATAATACTTTCATCTAGGTTTAACATAACTCCTAACAAAAATGAAAGCATAAAATTAATTACTAATGCAAGTTTTGGGTCAATAAGTATTGATAACAACATAGCTACAGAAGCCAGTGGCATTACATAAGGAGAAATATTATATACTGCTTTAGATATTATTATTATTGCTATAATCATTATTGTTAAAATTAATATCTTTGAACTATCAAATATTTCCCTATTAAAAAAATATAGGTATAAAAAGATAGTCAACTCTATTAAAATAACCAAAATAATAGTTCCTGCTACAGTACTTATTTCAAAGCCTTCCTTTTCCTTTAATAGACCAGAATCTCTAACAAGTTCCAAAGTATTTTCATCTATTCTGTCTCCTTTTCTTACTATAACTTGATGTTCTTTTACTACAACCGGTTCCACTTTTTCTGCCTCTTCTATTTTTTTTCTCTGGGTTGCTTCAGCATCTACAAATTTGTTAGGCTGTATAGTAGAATTAATAAGGCTTATGCCTAGCTCTCGCTCACTTGTAGACATTTCTAAGGATTCAAAAACATTTCTCACATTTTCTTTTTCATAATCTAGCTCTTCTTCTTTTATTCCTGTACTCATTATTTGATTCATTATATCATATATAGAATTTTCTAAATTGTTTAAGGTCTTATATTCTAGCTGAATAGCCATATTATATTCTTTCTTAGTCAATTGAATATTAGATTGCTCTTCCAATAATGAGATCCTTTTATTTACACTTATATTATCATTGGCCTTCACATCTCTTACTATATTAAAAAAGTCTTTAATGTCATTTTTCATTTTCATTTGAATAGAAGGGGCAATTCTATATCTAGGCTCCACTCTATTCATAACCTGTTCTTTTAGCTTCTCTGTTCCTCTTTCATCTACTAATTCTCTAGTTGCCCTTATTTCATAAGGAGCAAAATCTCCTGGTTTTACACTTATTTTTTTAGGTTGAATATTATCAATAACAATAAAAAAAAGAATTAGTGTAAAGATTATTAAAATTAAACTGTTCCTCATTTTTTTATTTTCCCTTAGAATTTTAAACCTTTTCTTTTTTCTTCTTTTATTAGTTACCTTTTTGTTTCCCATGGGACAACCCCCTATTTTATCTTCCTAATTGTCGTATGTTTCATAAGCTTCAATTATCTTTTGTACTAAAGGATGTCTAACAATATCTAGCTTATTTAAATTAATAAACTCTATTCCATCAATATCTGAAAGAATCTTTGTTATAGTCTTTAAACCTGAAGATTGGCCTTTAGGTAAATCAATTTGCGTTATATCCCCTGTAATAATAGCCTTAGAACCAAAGCCTAACCTTGTTAAAAACATTTTCATTTGCTCATTTGTAGTATTTTGTGCTTCATCTAATATTACATAGGAGGAATCTAAATTTCTTCCCCTCATATAGGCCAGTGGTGCTACTTCTATTAAATCCCTTTCCATATATTTAATAAAAGTGTCAAATCCTAATATATCAAACAACGCATCGTAAATAGGCCTTAAATATGGATCTACTTTTTCTTGTAAATCACCTGGTAAAAATCCTAGGCTTTCTCCCGCCTCTACAGCAGGTCTAGTAAGAATTATTCTATTTACCTTTTTCTTTTTAAATGCATCTACAGCCATTGCCATGGCTATATAAGTTTTACCAGTACCTGCTGGCCCAATACCAAAAACTATATCATTATTTTTGATAGCATCTACGTATCTTTTTTGTCCTAAAGTTTTAGGCTTTATACTTTTTCCTAAATCGGTTACACATATTGTTTCATCTAGCAAATCTTTTACTTTATCTTCTTTTCCCCGATGTATTAATTGAATAGTATACATTAACTCTTGCTTTGTCAATCTTTTTTCCCTTTTTAATATATCTATCAATTTCAATATTAATCTTTCTGCTAAGATTGCAGATAATTCTTCACCTAATATTCTAATTTCTCCTTCTCTTAAAACAATATCTACATTAAATTCCTTTTCAATTATTTTTATATTTTCATCAAATTCACCAAAAAGTTCTAATATAAGATTGCTATTTTCAATTGGAATATTTATCTCTTGTATATCTTTACTCAAACCTAGTCCTCCCCATTTGTTATAATTTGTTTTTTCCCAATATCCTCCATAACCTCTAATACTACTATAGTTATAAGTTTGTCATCTTCAGCAAAGTATTTTACATCCTTTGATACTGTTTCTGCATCTTTAGATAATTTTTTATTTATTTCCTCTACCCCTTTAATTTGAGTAGATTCTTTTAATCCTTCTAAATTTCGTTTGATTTCATTACTTCTAACTTCTTTGTAATTATGAACGATTAATTTAATAGGTAAATTTATATCTTTATTTATTAACTTTTTTTCTTCTATATCCTCTACATATTTATCAAAAGGTATTTCTCCTTTGGATAGTCGAAAATTTTTTTCACCAATCTTAATTTCCTTTTCGGCGTGCACCCTTCCTGTCTCTTCCTCTACCACCTTTATATAAGGCTCCTCCATCTGATGAGAATATCGTGTAATAGCAAGTACTTCTCCTTCAGAGTGAACTGAATAGCTATTTTCACCTTCCTCATCTTCTATTATTCCCGAAATTAACGTTTGACCTTCCTTTACTATATCTCCTTCTTTTACAAGACCTTTTCCATTTTTAGCTACAATTTTAACAACTACCCCTTTCTTCTTAGCAACTATATGACAAGGTGTATCCTTACCAATTGCTTTTGGGGGTAGATCCTGTTCTTTTATTTCTATTATTAATTTTGTTCCTTTAACCTCTACATTTACAAAAGATAAAGCATCAATCTCATCTAATATAATATCCTTAATTTGGTCTTTATTTACATTATATTTCATTGTACCACATTTAACATCTATATTTTCCAATAATTCCAAAATATCTTCATTAGAAGTAATCTCATTGCCGCTTACTTCTATCTCCCAAATAAATGAAGTTAAAAAAAATATAAGCCCTAGGAAAATTATAAATCCAAAACCTAACATTTTTCTTTTTTTAAGTTTATTCATAAAAAAAGGAAATCCTATTTTCTCTTTTATATATACTCTACAAGCTCCTTTATTGGCAATCTTTTTTAATTCTCTGAATCCTTTAATAGATACCTTCATTTCTAACAATGTATAATCCATTCTTTTAATATCCCAAATGTATATATTACTGTTAGCTGCAAGGTTTAAAAACTTTTCCAAGGTTAAACCTTCAACTTTAATAATAACATATCCTTTAAAATAATTCCATAATTTTATGGCTAACATATCTGCACCCCTTAGCTTAATAATTCTATCTTTTCAATATATCCTAATACAATTATTTCTTCAGCCATAATAGTTTTTATATGCAGATTTTCTCCTGTTATTTTAATGACTCCATTATTCGTATTTATCCTAACAGTATCTAAGCTATATTCAATAATTCCCTTATGATTGGAGACATACACTTGAATATTTCCTATTACTGTAATTTTTGCTAAATCCATAACTATATCTTTAGGTAATTCAAATATCTCTGAAATATTATATTTAATATTATCCATATTATCCATCATAAAAGCCTCCCTCTCTTTAATTTATGCCTTTATGATAGTAGGTATTACAAAAAAAGTGCGTATAAATACGCACTTTTTCTAAAAATTTTTTCTATTTTTTAAACTTCTAGGCTCAGATAATATTTCAGAAAAAATTATTCCTTTAAGAATATCTTCTTTATTCCCTTTATAATTATGACCAGTTCTTCCCTTTTCTTTATCTAATATTTCAATCTGAATATCATAATCTTCACCATAGCCGTCTTTCACATCTTCAAAGATATTTTCGTAATATCTATCCTTTTTATTATCATCATCTTCGCTAAAAAATGTTTCAACCTCATCATAATTCGTGGTTATAGGTCTCCCATATTCCTCTACCTTTTGATCATATCTTTCCGTCATTTCCTCATATTCTTCTACCTTTTCGTCAAAGTCTTCTGCCCTTTCAGATTTTAAGGGTTCTGGAGAAGTTGGGATTCTTACAGCCCGTCTTCTTTTCTGTTTTTCAATCTTTTTCTTATCTTTTTTACTCTTCATTATAGCGGGCAAAATAATAAACAGAAATATTAATAAAATCTCAAACATGTTATATCACACCCTACTATTTGTCATGTTTTTCATCATCACTCATCTTACCTATAGAGCTTCTCATTTCTGTATCCGCCACTATATTCTTCATATTAACATAGTCCATATACCCTACATCTCCTTCTGTTAATGCTTTGGCTAAAGCTAATGGTACTTTTGATTCTGCCTCTACTACTTTGGCCTTCATAGCCCCAACTTCTGCTCTCATTTCTTGTTCTCTTGCTACTGCCATAGCCCTTCTCTCTTCTGCTTTTGCTTGAGCTATTCTCTTATCCGCCTCCGCTTGATCTGTTTGAAGTTTTGCTCCTATATTTCTACCTACATCTACATCAGCTATATCAATAGATAATATTTCAAAAGCTGTTCCAGAATCTAACCCTTTCTCAAGTACTGTTTTAGATATACTGTCTGGATTTTCTAAAACTTCTTTATGAGCCTCTGAACTACCAACAGTAGTTACTATACCTTCTCCTACTCTTGCTATTATAGTTTCTTCTCCTGCTCCTCCTACCAATCTTTCTATATTTGCTCTCACAGTAACTCTAGCCTTTACAATCACTTCAATACCATTTTTAGATACCGCTGCAATTTGAGGTGTTTCTATTACTTTTGGATTTACACTTACTTGAACTGCTTCTAAAACATCCCTTCCAGCTAAATCTATAGCTGCTGCTCTCTCTAGCTCCAAAGGAATGTTAGCTCTTTGAGCTGCAATAAGAGCATCTACTAAAGTATTTACATTTCCACCTGCTAAGTAATGGGCCTCTAATTCATCCACTCCAATACTTAATCCAGCTTTTGTAGCCTTAATCATTGGATTAACAATCCTTGAAGGAACTACTCTCCTAAGTCTCATACCTATTAAATTACCTATTCCTACTTTAGCACCCGAAAAATAAGATGTTATCCATAAACCAACAGGAATAAATGTAAAAAATAATATAACTAATATAATTATTAGTATAGCCAAACCAATTGAAAAACCAGCACCTGACATATTAAACCCTCCTTACAAATATTTTTGATCCCTCAACCCTTACAACTTTAATAGAAACATTTTTATTTATATAACTCCCTTCTGACAAAGCATCTATTCTTTTTCCATCTATTTCTATTATGCCTGAAGGGCGAAGTTCTGTAATAGTAATACCTTCTTTATTTAAGTATTCATCTTTCCTAGAAGAACTTAAATAACCTTTATCATCTTTTAGCTCAGTTTCCAACACAATTTTATTAAACATTGGACTTCTTTTACCTAGCTTCACTAAAATTATTGCAATAATTGCAGTAATTACTATTGCAATACCTAAAGATATAATTGCATTTGTTACAGAGTTAACAGCTAAAATAACTCCAGCTATCAATAGTATAATGCCACCAATGCCTGGTAAACCAAATCCAGGTATCATACCTTCAATTATTAACAAAATAAGACCAGTTACAAAAAGTATTATAGAAGACGTCTCAGAACTTCCTGCTAATAAGTTGCCCCCAAAAAATATACTAAAAGCTAAAATACTTAGTGTTCCACCAATCCCAAAACCTGGAGTAAATATCTCTATTAATAAACCTATGAAACCAATTGTTAGTAATAAAGTACTCATATAAGGATTGGAGACAAATTTAGCAAACTTTACTTCTATTCCTTCATTTATAGTGACTATACTTGAATAATTTATATTAAAATGATTTAACATATCCTTATAATCATTTGAAATATAATCAGCAATATTATATTTCAAAGCTTCCCGAGACGTTAAATTTAATAATTTTCCCTTAACTGTTATACCTTCTATATCTATATCTCTATCAGCCATAGCTTCTATTATTTCTGAATCCCTGCCTCTTTCTTCAGCCATATCTCGTAAAAAACTTTTCCACATAGACATAACTTTTTCAGTATCAGGTATAGTTTCTGCTGACCCTATGGTAGAACTTTCAGCCATAACAACTTTTTCACTAGAAATTGTAATAAGGACTCCAGCAGATTCCGCTTTGTTATTTACATAAGAAATAGTTGGTATATCTAGGCCATAAATTAAATTTTTAATCTTTTCAGTTTGATCTATTAGGCCACCATAAGTATCTATCTCAAATATAATTGCTTTAGGGTTTTCCTTCAATATATCATCTATAGTACTTTTCAGGAATTGATATGTCGCTTTATTTATTTCGCCTTTTATGGGAACTACATAAACTTTTCCATTGTCTTTACCAAAAACAATTCCATTTATTAAAAAAAGCAATGTTAAAATACAAATAATGATTTTTTTCCCATTCAATTTAGCGCCTCCTCCCCTATCACACTATATTATATTACTATCTGGATAAAAATACAATTCATATTCCCAATATTTAAAAAAACCTAGGCTATGTAACCTAGGTTTTTAATTTAAGTGTTTTTTTACAATTTTATTTACTAAACTTCCATCAGCCCTACCTTTTACTTTTGGCATAACATTTTGCATTACTAGCCCCATATCTTTCATTGAATTTGCTTTTACTTCTTCTATAATATCTTTAACTATTTCTTCTATTTCTTCTTCAGTAAGTTGCTCTGGTAAATACTCTAAAAGTACATCCATTTCTTTCCTTGTAAGCTCTACTAAATCTTCCCTATTTCCTTTTTTAAATTCTTCAATAGAATTTTTTCTTTCCTTAACTTGTTTAGATATTATATCTAATACTTCTTCATCACTAACTTCTATTTTTTCATCTACTTCTTTTTGTTTTATACTAGACCTAACCATAGTAATTGTATTTTTTCTTATAGTATCTCTATTTTTCATGGACGTTTTAAAATCTTCCATTAGCTTATTTTTAAGCGACATAAATTCACCTTCTTAATACCTTCTTTTATTCTTTTTTCTAGCAGCCTCTGATTTTTTCTTACGTTTTACACTTGGTTTTTCATAATAAGTTCTTTTTCTATATTCTTTCATTACACCTGTACGTGCACATTGCTTTTTAAATCTTCTAAGGGCATTATCAAGTGATTCGTTTTCTCCAACTTTTATTTCTGCCATTAATTTTCCCTCCCCTCATTCATAACAAGAGCGTTTATTATTTTACATTATTAGAAAAGTTTCTGCAACTATTATTTAGCCTGGAGGCCAGCCTAATTGTCTACCACTTAATACATGAAAATGAATATGAGCTACTGTTTGCCCTCCAAGCTCACCACAATTATTTACAATTCTATAACCTTTTCCATTTAAGTCTTTTTCTTTCACAATTTTATTAATAACTAAAAAGATATGGCTAATTATTGATACATTTTCTTCATTTAAATAATCTGCTGAAGGAATATGTTCCTTAGGTATAATTAAAAAATGAATAGGAGATTGAGGGTTAACATCATTAAATGCAACCACTTTATCATCTTCATATATAATATCACTAGGCATTTCTTTTTCTGCTATTTTACAAAAAATGCAACTATCCACCCTTTTACACCTCCTTAGTGTCTAATTTATATATTCTACATACAAATTAAAAATCCTCTATTTTACCAATTAAATATTCTTTTTTTCTAGCCAATATTTTTACAGGCAGTATCTGCCCTCCTATATCTGAATTAGTTTTTGCCGCGACCCTTATATAATTGTTAGTATATCCTTCCATGTATTCTTCATGATTTTTCATTTTTTTCTCAAATAAAATCTCCATAGTTTCGCCAATAAATTTTGAATGGAATTTAGCCATTTCCTCTTCAGATAGATTTATTAGCCTTTCACTTCTTTTATGTTTCACATTTCCATCTACTTGATTTTTATACTTACTTGCCGGAGTTCCTTTTCTAGGTGAATACTTAAATACATGAATTCTAGAAAACCCAATATCCTTTACAAAATCTAAGGTTTCATTAAAATTTTCATCGGTTTCACCTGGAAAACCTACAATTATATCTGTAGTAATCCCAGCATCAGGCAAATACTTCCTTATTATTGAAACTGTTTCTCTATATTGGTTTGTTGTATATTTTCTATTCATTTTTTTAAGAACTGTATCAGAGCCACTTTGCAATGATAAATGAAAATGAGCACAAGCCTTAGACAGTTTTGCATATCTTTTCATAAATTCATCATCAATTAATGTTGGTTCAATAGAACTAAGTCTAATTCTATCTATCCCTTTTACATTATTAATTTCTTCTATTACATCTAATAATGTTATATTATCATTAATTAAATCCTTTCCATAGGATGCTACATGAATGCCTGTAAGGACTACTTCCTTAAATCCACTTCCAGCTAATCTTTCACACTCTTTAACAATACTTTTTAAAGACCTACTTCTAATAGGACCTCTAGCATAAGGAATAATACAATAACTACAAAATTGATTACAGCCATCTTGTATTTTTACAAAAGCTCTAGTTTTTGATTTAACCTCATCTATATTTAATTCTTCAAAATTTTTCATTCCTTTAATATCTTGTACAATATTTAATATTTCGTTATTTTCTTTTGCCTTTTCACAAAGCTCTAATATTCTATGTCTTTCAGTAGTACCAATTATTACATCTACTCCCTCAATTTCCACTATTTCCTCTGGCGCTACTTGAGAATAACATCCTACTACTGCTATGATAGACTCCTTGTTTATTCTTTTAGATCTACGTATAAATTGTCTAGACTTTCTATCACTTAAATTAGTTACTGTGCAAGTATTGATTACATAAATATCTGCATAAGTATCAATATCAACTATTTCATAACCTTCTTTTTCAAACAATTCCTCCATAGCCTCAGTTTCATATTGATTAACTTTACATCCTAGAGTATAAAAAGCTACTTTATTCATCTTATCACTCCCATATCCCCAAGTTCATACATGAGAATAGCCATTGTCGCTAAACCAGCAGTTTCTGTCCTTAATATTCTGGGACCCAAAGAAACTATTTTTCCATCTACACTTTTTAATTTCATAATCTCCTCTGCTTCGAAACCACCTTCTGGTCCTATTATTAAATGAATTTTTTTACTTTTACTTTTATTTAAAATATTTTTTAATCCATTATTCTCCTCTGATTCATAAGGTACTAAAATATTTTCTTCTTCTCTCAACAATTCTATTATTTCATTAAACTTTAATATATTGTTAACTTTAGGTATATTATCCCTCTTAGATTGTTTAGCTGCCTCTGTACATATTTTATTCCATCTATTAACCTTATTTTCTTCCTTTTTACTGTTTTTTATTTTAACTACTGTTCGCTCAGTTATTATAGGATAAATTTTTTTAACTCCTATTTCAGTAGCTTTCTGTATAATAAAGTCCATTTTACTACTCTTAGGTAACCCTTGATACAAGTATATGTCTATTGGGGGTTCATTATCCCCCACTTTAGTTTCTAGTATATCTACAACTATTTCATTATTCTTAATAAATGAAATAGTTGATAGATAAACCACACCATTACAAACCACTTCTATTTTATCATTTATTTTAAGCCTAAGTACATACTTTATGTGATTAACGTCTTCTCCTTTAATAACAATTTTTTCATCCTTTATTTGTTCTAAAGGAACAAAAAATCTATTCATAATGTCCATCCTTTTTATATTTTGCTACTATGGATACCCAACCATCCATAGTTTTTGTTTCCAATATAGTAAAATTATTTTCTTTAAGGGCCTCTTCAACTATATTCTTCTTTTCTTTAATTATACCAGAAGAAATGAATAAACCTTCATCATTTAAATAATTTTTTATAGAATTAGATAGTTTTACTATTACCTCAGCTAAAATATTTGATACAATTAGATCTGCTTTTTCTTCAACAACATCCAATAAATTGCCTTTCTCTATATTTACAATATTATCTACATTATTCTTTTCTATATTTTCCTTAGCCACCTTTACGGCTAAATCGTCTAAATCTACACTTATAACTTTTTTAGCCCCGAGTTTTGCTGCCACAATACTTAGTATACCACTACCACAACCTATATCAAAAACTTTATCACCTGTTTTCATATATTTTTCTATATCTTCAATACATAAAATTGTGGTCTCATGAGTTCCAGTGCCAAAGGCCATCCCTGGGTCTAATTCAATTACTACATCCTCAACCCTAGATTTATAATCTTCCCAGGAAGGTTTTATAACTATATTTTTACCTATCTTTATCGGTTTATAATAAGTTTTCCACTTCTCTGACCAATCTTGTTCATATATTTCAGACACAACGACCTGCCCTAATCCTTTTATAGATTTTTTTATAGCCTGAATCTTCTTAATTAAATCCTCACTTTCTCCAAGATAACATTTAATAATTATTGTATTAAAGCCCTGATTTATTAATTTTTCATCTATTAAATCCCAGTCTTCTCTCACTTCAACCAGATCTAATATATCTTTCGGGTCTTCAATAGCCAAACCCTGAACCCCTAGGTCATATAAAGCATTTGTAACTATCTCCTCATTTTCAGTTTTTGTTCTTACTTGAACTTCTGTCCATTTCATTAGTTTTCACAGAACTCGGTCGCAAAAAGCTACTATCTTAGCCATAAAAGTAATGCGATAAATTCTATTTTCTCCTTTCTAAAATATATTTATATATAAAACTTTTGTACTATCAATAACTCTATATCCTTAAAAATAATATAATAAGTAAGACCTAATTATAATAATAAAACAACCACCCATTTTAGAGTGATTGTTTCTAACCTCCAAAAGCATCTTTCATCTTATCAAAAAAACCTTTTTTTCCGTGATTTAATTTGTCTCCACTTTCTTCAGCAAAATCTAATAATAAATCCTTCTGCTTTTGTGTAAGTTTTTTCGGTACTTGTACCTCCACCTTAAAAATCAAATCTCCACTACCATAGCCTCTTACATTTGGAAAACCTTTATTTTTAAGTTTAAATTTTGTTCCAGTTTGAGTTCCTTCAGGTATATTATACTTTTCCTTCCCTTCTAATGTAGGTACTATTATCTCAGCACCTAAAGTTGCCTCCGGAAAACTGATAGGTATTTCACAATATATATCATTTTCCACTCTTTCAAAAATTTTATGATTATTTACTGAAATATAAATAAATAAATCTCCTGAAGGTCCACCTTTTTCACCAGCTTCCCCTTCTCCTTTGATAGATATTATAGAGCCTGTTTTTACTCCTGCTGGAATTTTAACTTTAATCTTTTTAGTTTTTGATTCCTTACCAGTTCCATGGCATACAGAACATTTTTCTTTTATTATTTCGCCAGTACCATTACATTCATCACAAGTACCTACCCGTACAAACTGACCAAAGGGGGTATTTTGTGCATATCTAACTTCTCCAGCGCCATTACATTTATGACATGTCTCTTTACTACTTCCCGGTTTTACCCCAGAGCCTTCACAATTACTGCAACTTTCCATTTTATTTACTTTTATTTCTTTTTCTGCTCCAAAATAAGCGTCTTCAAACTCTATATACAGATCATACCTAAGATCTACACCTCTTCTGGGGCCAGACTTTCTTGAGCCTCCTCCAAATGCATCAAATATATCATCAAATATATCCCCAAATCCACCAAATCCTTGACCATATCCTCCAGCTTGCCCATCTACTCCCGCATGACCAAAGCGATCATACATAGTCTTTTTATCAGAATCACTTAAAACCTCATAAGCTTCATTTATTTCTTTTAATTTTTGTTCTGCCTCATCATCATCAGGATTTAAATCTGGATGGTACTTTTTAGCCATATTTCTATAAGCCTTTTTTATTTCATCTTTTGTTGCATCCTTTGATATATTCAATACTTCATAATAATCTCGCTTACTCAATACTTTCACCAACTTTCATGAACATACTAAACCTATTGTATCAAAAATCAAAGCTAAATAAAATTATTTAGCTTTGATTTTTTTCTTTTTAACATTTTCTATTCTTCATCATCCATAACTTCATAGTCAGCATCAACTACATCATCTTCGTCATCCCCATTACTACCTTGTTCATTTTGTGCATTTTCTTGTGCTGCTTGTTCATATAACTTTTGTGATAATGTATGAAATTCTGTAGTTAATTCTTCTGTCTTGACTTTCATTTTTTCTACATCATCTTCTTCTATAGCTTTTTTCAATTCGTCAAGTTTACCTTCAACCTTCTCTTTTTCTGCATCTGTAACCTTATCCCCTAAATCCTTAAGAGCCTTTTCTGTTTGATATACTAGTGAGTCTGCATTATTTCTAACTTCAACTTCTTCTTGTTTCTTTTTATCTTCTTCCGCATATTTTTCTGCTTCTTTTACCTTCTTGTCAATTTCTTCATCAGATAAAGTAGTAGAGCCTGTTATAGTGATGCTCTGTTCTTTTCCAGTCCCTAAATCTTTTGCACTTACATTTAAAATTCCATTAGCATCTATATCATAGGTAATTTCTATTTGTGCTGCTCCTTTTGGTGCTGGTGGTATTCCTGTTAATTGAAATCTGCCCAATGTAACATTATCTGATGCCATAGTCCTTTCGCCTTGGACTACATGAATTTCTGCTGCTGTTTGATTGTCTTCTGCATTACTAAATATTTGAGTTTTCTTTGTCGGTATAGTAGTGTTTCTTTCAATTAATTTTGTAGCAATATTTCCTACAGTTTCTATACCTAGGGATAACGGAGTAACATCCAATAGTAATATGTCTTTAACATCTCCACTAAGTACTCCACCTTGTATAGCTGCACCCATAGCTACACATTCATCAGGATTAATATCTTTTTGAGGTTCTTTTTTAATAAGATCTTTAACTGCTTTTTGTACAGCAGGTACTCTAGTTGAACCTCCAACTAATATTACTTTATCAATATCTGCTGGTTCTAATCCTCCATCTTTCAATGCCTTTTTTACAGGGTCCAATGTTTTTCCCACTAAATCTGAAATTAAGTCTTCAAATTTAGCTCTTGATATATCCATATTTAAGTGGATAGGACCTGATTGAGTAGCTGTAACAAAAGGTAAATTTACATTAGTAGTCTTAACAGTAGACAATTCTTTTTTAGCCTTTTCTGCAGCTTCTTTAAGTCTTTGTAAAGCCATACTATCTTGTCTTAAATCAACACCTTTTTCTTTTTTAAATTCTTCTGCTATATAATCAATTAAGGCCTCATCAAAATCGTCTCCACCTAGTTTATTGTTTCCTCTAGTAGCAATAACTTCAAATACTCCATCGCCTAATTCAAGAATTGAAACGTCAAAAGTTCCTCCACCTAAGTCAAATACCATTATCTTATGGTTAGAATCTTCCTTATCCATCCCATAAGCCAATGCCGCAGCAGTAGGTTCATTTATTATCCTTTTTACATTAAGTCCTGCAATTTGTCCTGCATCTTTTGTCGCTTGTCTTTGACTATCTGTAAAATATGCAGGTACTGTTATTACAGCATCCTTTATTTCTTCTCCTAAATAGTTTTCTGCATCTGCCTTTATCTTTTGAAGTACCATTGCAGATATTTCCTCTGGTGTATTATCTTTTCCATCTATATTTACTTTAAAATTACTACCCATTTCTCTTTTTATTGACATTATAGTTTTGTCAGGATTTGTAACTGCTTGTCTTTTTGCTGTTTCACCTACTAATCTTTCACCATCCTTTGTAAAAGCTACTACTGATGGTGTAGTTCTATTTCCTTCAGTATTAGGTAATATTACAGGTTCTCCACCTTCCATTACAGCAACACATGAGTTTGTTGTTCCTAAATCAATTCCAATTATTTTTCCCATAATGCTAATCCTCCTTACATTTTACATTGTTCTTTTATTTAGCAACCTTTACCATACTAGGTCTAATAACTTTATCTTTAAGCATATAGCCTTTTTGAAAAATTTCTAAAATTACCCCTTCATCTTTATCTTCGCTTTCTTCCATTAAGGCAGCATGATGATAATTAGGATCAAAGTCTTTTCCTAAGGCTTCAATTTCTTCAAGGCCATTATCCACAAGGATCTTAACTAATTGATCACGAATAAGTTTTGTTCCCTCCCAAAAGCTATTTTCTCCATCTTCACTAGTTTTTAAAGCTCTTTCAAGATTATCAATGACAGGCAATAAATCACATATTAACTTCTCATTTGCATAAGCTATAGTATCGATTTTATCTTTTTCTGCCCTCTTTTTATAATTCATAAAATCAGCTTGCAAACGCAGAAAACTGTCATTTAAATTTTCAATTTCCTGGTCTTTACTTTTTAATTCTTCTTCCAGCTCCAATAACTTTGTTTCCTCAGTTGTTTCATTTTCGCTATTTTCTTTTTCCTTTACTTCTTCATCCTTTAATTCTTCACTTTCATCTTTTAAATTTTCATTTTTTTCATCATCTAATTTTACATTTACCTTTTCATCCTTTATTTCATTTTCTTCTGAGTCTTCTAGCTTCCCCATTATATCACCTCTTTATTGTGAAGTAGTAAACTTTAAATAGAGTGTAAGGATTACTTACACTCTATCATTTAGCAAAGTATTTATCTAATACCTCTGTTAAATTTACAGAAAGCATTTTAACTGCATCAATGACTCTATAGTAATCCATTCGCGTTGGCCCAATTACTCCAATCTTTCCTATTGTCTCTCCAGCAAATTTATAAGTTGCGATTATTAAACTACAATCTTTAATTTCATCATATGAATTCTCATTTCCAATAACTATATCTATATCATCGTTGCTATTATTTAATAGAAGCTCCACTACTAAATCTTTTTCTTCTAAGAAAGATATAAATGTTCTTGCTCTAGCTATATCTTTATACTCCGGAAAATTAAAAATATTAGTAACTCCATCTGAAATAACATCTACATCCTCTGCCCTATTAAGGGAATGGCTTATTATTGGAATTATATTTTCTACAATTGTTTTGTAATCGTATAGTTGATCTAGTAAACCTGTTTTTATTTCTTCACTAATTTCTTCAAGGGTTAAACCTTTTAATTTCTTATTTAAAAAATTAGAGATCAGGTTCAGTTGCTCTTCAGAAATAGATTTATCAACCCTAAATGCAGTATTTTTAACTATGCCAGAGTCATTTACTATAACAATCAGAATTTTATTTTCATTTATAGATACAAGTTGTATATGCTTTAAAGTGCTCTCTTTTAATTGGGGGGTCATTGCTAAAGCAGTATAATTAGTAATCCCAGCCAATATTTTTGTTGCATTTTGTATTAATTCTTCCATTTCCCTAACTTCTTTTAGAAGAATTTTTTTCAAATTTTTACTAACTGAATTTCCATGCTTCAAGTTTTTAGATTGATTTAAAATTGCATCTACATATAGTCTATAAGCTTTATCAGATGGAATCCTACCTGCAGATGTATGGGGTTTATTTAAATAGCCCAATTCTTCTAAATCTGACATCTCATTTCTAATAGTAGCTGAACTTACTCCAATATTATATTCTTTTGAAATAGTTCTTGAGCCTATAGGCTCTGCACTAATAATGTAACTATTTATTATAGCATGGAGCACTTTCATTTTTCTGTCATCAAGCATTTTTACCACCCCATAAAATTTTAAAATGTTAATAGATGGGCTTGTTAGCACTCTATTGACATGAGTGCTAACGCTTACGATTTAAAGTTACCATTACTCTTCCTTTTTGTCAATACCTTTTACCAAAAAACCTTATTTCTTATTAGGAAATAGGTCAATAAATACAATATTTGCTAAATCTAATCCTTTATTTGTTAGTTTAATCCTGTCTTTACCAATTTTAAGCAAATTATTTCTTTCATGTTTTTTTAATACATCCCCATATATCTCTTCTATATTCTTATGGAATCTATTAAAAAAATCCCTCTTACTAATACCTTTAGTCAATCTAAGTCCTAACATTGCATATTCGGCTATTTCCATTTCTTTGTTTATACTCTCGTTGCCTTCAATAGGTAATCTCTTTTCATCTATATATTTAAAATAACTTTCGAAATCTTCCCAGTTCCAATACCTTATATTATTTAAATTAGAATGTGCTCCTATACCTAGACCTACATAGGGTTTTACAGTCCAATATAATACATTATGTTTTGATTCAAAACCTTTTTTTGCAAAGTTTGATATTTCATAATGTTCATAACCATTCTCTATTAGATACTCTTTCCCCTTATGATACATTTGTCTTTCTAATTTTTCTTCTGGCAAAGATATTTTACCTTCATCTAGCCAAGTGTAGTATTTAGTCCCTTCTTCTATAATTAGGCTATAAAAAGAAATATGTTCTACATTAAGATCAACAACTTTTTTTAAAGTTTCTAATATATCTTCTAATTTTTGGTCTGGTAACCCAAATATTAAATCAATATTTACATTTTCAAACCCAGTTTTTTTAATTAGGTTATAACTTTTATAAATATCTTCTTCTGTATGAATCCTTCCTATTTTTTTAAGAATCTTATTATCCATTGATTGTACCCCTAAACTAATACGATTTACTCCTAACTTATTATATACATTAAGTTTCTTTTCATTTAAGGTGCAAGGATTTGCCTCTAGTGTAATTTCATTAACTTTTGAAATATCCAGTTTTTGGTTTATATTTTTAAGGATTCTAGAAATGTATACTTCACTAATGTGAGAAGGTGTTCCACCTCCTATAAAAATTGTTTCTATTATAGAATCTTTAAGGATATCAGAATATAAATCAATTTCTCTATTTAGATATTTTATATATTTATCCATAAAAGAATCCTTATGAGAGTAAGATAAAAAATCACAATAATAACATTTACTCTTGCAGAATGGTATATGGATATATAATCCTAATGGTTCCAAAATCTTTTCCTCCCAATAATAATGCACACTTTAAGTGTGCATTATTTCTTTTCATCATATTTTAATACAGATAAGAAAGCTTCTTGAGGTATTTCAACTGAACCTACTTGTCTCATTCTTTTTTTACCTTCTTTTTGTTTTTCAAGAAGTTTCTTCTTTCTACTTATATCTCCACCATAACATTTTGCTAAAACATCTTTTCTTAATGCTCTAACAGTTTCCCTAGCTATTATTCTAGAACCTATAGCAGCCTGTATAGGTACGGCAAATTGATGTCTTGGCACTGCATCTTTTAACCGTTCTGCAATACTTCTACCTCTTTCATAAGCCTTATCTTCATGAACTATTATAGAAAAAGCATCTACTATTTCTTCATTTATTAATACATCTAATTTAACCAGCTTTGCTGGTTGGTAACCTTTAAATTCATAGTCTAAGGATGCAAAACCCCTGGTTCTGGATTTTAAAACATCAAAAAAGTCATATATTACTTCATTTAAAGGTATTTCATAATGCATAACTACTCTAGTTTCTTCTAAATACTCCATGTTTTTAAATATACCTCTTCTATCTTGACTAAGTTCCATTATAGGCCCTATATAATCTACAGGAACCATAATAGATGCATCCACTATAGGTTCTTCCATTTGCATAATTTCAGTTTGCTCTGGCATATTTGTTGGATTTTGAATCCATAAAATCTCTCCATTATTTTTTACTATTTTATATATAACACTAGGGGCCGTCGCAATTATATTAAGATCAAACTCCCTTTCTAATCTTTCCTGCACAATTTCTAAATGTAATAATCCTAAAAATCCACATCTAAATCCATAGCCTAATGCTATAGAAGTCTCTGGTTCAAAAACTAAACTTGCATCATTAACTTGAAGTTTTTCCAATGCATCCCTAACTGAATTAAAATCTTCCCCCTCTGCTGGATATAACCCACAATAAACCATCGGTGTAACCTCTTTATATCCAGGTAAAGGTTCCCTTGTAGGATTATTTGTATTAGTAATAGTATCCCCTACCTGAGCATCTTTTACATTTTTTATACTGGCAGTTAAATAGCCTACATCCCCTGCCTTTAATACATCTACCCCTTCATGTTTCGATGTACTAATTCCAACTTCTGTGACTTCAAAATCCTTACCAGTAGACATCATTCTTATTTTCATTCCCGGTTTTACATTTCCCTCAGTAACACGAATAAAGGCCACTACACCTTTATAACTATCATAATAAGAATCAAATATTAAAGCCTTTAAGGGTGCTTCTATATCCCCTGTTGGTGCAGGTACCTTTTCCACAATTTCTTCTAATACTGCTTCTATATTTATACCATCTTTTGCAGAAATTAAAGGTGCATCGGTACAATCTATTCCTATAACTTCCTCAATTTCTTTTTTAACTTCCTCTGGTCTTGCACTTGGCAAATCTATTTTATTAATTATAGGTATAATTTCTAAATCCTGTTCCAATGCCAAATATACATTAGCCAAAGTTTGAGCCTCAATGCCCTGAGTTGCATCTACTATTAATAAAGCACCTTCACAAGCAGCTAAACTTCTAGATACTTCATAATTAAAATCTACATGGCCAGGGGTGTCTATAAGATTTAAAATATATTCTTCATTATCTTTTGCTTTGTACTTAAGCCTCACAGTCTTTAACTTAATAGTGATACCTCTCTCTTTTTCTAAATCCATATTGTCTAATACCTGTTCTTGCATTTCTCTATGGGTAAACAGGCCTGTCTTTTCAATAAGCCTATCTGCCAAAGTTGACTTTCCATGATCAATATGAGCAATAATTGAAAAATTTCTCGTTCTCTTTTGCTTATCTTGCATAAATATCCTCCTTAAGAAGTATGAACACAATCTTCAACAATTATAGCAAAAATTCTTACATAAGTAAATTAAAAAGGCCTAACTATCCGGCCTTAAATAATTGTTTATTTTTAAAATACTTTTACTTTCAATTAGCATTAATTCTTCCATGGAAATTTTTACCTGATTTAAGGCTAATATAAAAGTTATTATAGTAAAAAATAATAGGATATGTCTAAATAATTTTCTTCTTCCTGCCTTTTTTCTTTTTTTAAGCTTTTTTACTCTAGTTTCTCTTTCCCTAGTTTCTATAACAAATCACCTTACTCTAGCTTTCCAAATTTCTTATTAAAAGGAAAATACCTAAAATTAGATACACCCTTTACAGATTCAATGGGCACAGAGTCAAAAATTCTACTATCTACACTAGCCCCTTCATGTCTATTATCCCCTAAAACAAAAACATGGTCTTCCGGTACTTCCCAATAGCTTTGTTCATAGGTATGAGTATATATATTATCTTCTAAATAATTTTCGTCTAGTATTTTACCATTCAAATATACCTTTCCATCTTTTATTTCTACTGTATCTCCCTCTACGGCTATTACACGCTTTATATAGTCTTTTTCCGGTGCATCTGGTGCCTCTAAAACTATAATATCTCCTCTTTTAACACCAAATAATTTCATGGAAACCTTATTAGTAAATAACCTATCTTTTTCATAAAGAGTCGGGTTCATAGAGATTCCAAGAACATAGGTAGTATTAAATATAAAAGTTTTGATAAAAAGTGCTATAACTATAGCTAGTAAAATACTTTTTGTCCAATCGATTATTTCACTTTTCATCTTATCTTTTTCCATTAGTATCCCTCCACTCTAAAAGGTTAAATAATATTATACTACATTTTTAACTTTTTAAAAAGTCTTTTACTCTTGAATATTATTTATAACAACGTCTATTACTTCTCCCAACAATACCGCTGTTTCCTTTGCTTCCTCAATAGTATTAAAATTACTTCCCATTTCTATTAATGCATAATGATTCGAAACGAATTGATTAAATTTCCCCTTTGGTTTTTCAACAATTCCAACACAGAGTCCTGGGTACATAGAATCTGATACTTCTTTTATATATTTTGCAAAATTTAATACTTCATCTTTATTCGGTGTTTCTGGTCCTATTACCATAGAAAAAGTAGCTACTTCTTTTCCATTTATATTTGTTTTAGCTTGCGCTATAGCCTTGCTCTTATAACTAGCATTCTCTGGAATCCCATCTCTATGGACATCAAAAACTACCTTTAAATTTGGTTCTTCCTTTAGCTTTGTATTTGCCGTTGTTAAAGATCTTGAATAAGAGCCTGTATAAGATGGATAATCATGATAGGTTTCAATATGTCGCACTTTATGCCCTCTATCTGTCAAAACCTTTTCCATTATTTCTCCCACCATCAATACATTGTAAGCTTTATCCGTTGTATGATAATTGTCATCTTTTATTGGCAAATAAGATTCTGTTCCATGGGTATGGTATATTAAAATATATGGCTTTTTCTTATCTATTTTTATAGGGGTAATACCTTTAGGTTTGGGAATTTCCCCTTCTGCTATATTTTTGTTCTTATTAAGTTCTAATAATTCTCCTTCTTCATCTTCCATTAACTCGTCTATTAATATTAAGTCCTCTAATACTTCAAAATCTTCTTTTTTTCGTGAAGAAGTGGATTTATCTTTCCTTAAATCTATAGAAGCGTTATTAAAAGATAAAATAGTAGGAAATTGAGACCTGATTAATTCTTTTACCCCAAAAGAAAAATTAAAATTATCTCTTAAATAACGGAAATATCCAACATAATTCTCAGACTTTTCTTTCATAAACATTTTTATATGGGAATTAGATTTACCTAGCATTTCCAACAAAATAAAATTGTTATTTCTATTCCTTTTCTCATCCTGTTTAAATACCTCTATAGTATTTTCATCATTAGATGCACTATAGTATTGAATTTCTCCATTTCTTATTACTAAAAATGAACCAACAAAGAAAACCAACATGCAAAACATTGCAAATAAGATGTAAATTAGCCTTGTCTTTTTCAATTGCATATTCAAACACCCCTTAGTTACATTTCTTGCAATATAAATATTATATTCTAATACAAGGCCTATTATGATTAAACATTAATACTATGATGGAAGCATCGGTTTAACCCTGTACCTATTACTTCAGATAAATTATCAATTAGCTCATCAATTTCCTTCGGTGTTACTACTACATTAGGCATAAATGGTTCTAACACTTCTTTAATCAGTGCATGTTTTTCTTCTTTAGAAACTTCATTTAACATTGAATAAAATTCAGTTCCCACTTTTGCTTCTTTTTGTAAAGAATCAATAATTAAATCCATAGTATCATTAACCATTGTAGCAGCATCTACAACAGTAGGTATACCTATAGATATTACAGGTACTCCTAAATATTCTTCATTCAAAGCTATTCTTTTATTTCCTACTCCACTACCTGGATTAATACCAGTATCCGAGATTTGGATAGTAGTACTTACCCTGTTCATGTTTCTGGAAGCTAAAGCATCTATAGCAATTACTATATCTGGGCTAGTTTTTTCTACTATCCCTTTTATAATTTCACCTGTTTCTATCCCTGTTAATCCCATAACTCCTGGAGATATAGCGGACACATTACTAACAGAATCATCATCTTCTTTTTGATAGGCTAGAAAGTATTGTCGAGTCACTATAACATTTTCTATAACCTTTGGACCTAAAGCATCTGGAGTCACATTCCAATTTCCTAAACCTACAATTAATGTTTTAGTCCTTTTATCATTTTTGGCAAGAACTTTAATTTCTTTTGCTAATATTTTACTTGCCTTATCTCTTAATTCTTCATCGGCGCTTTTTAGTTGAGGTATCTCTATTGTTATGTAACTACCTATTGGTTTCCCCATTATCTTTGCGCCTGTTTCGTCTAGGACCTTAACTCTTGTTACTATATAGTTTTTTTCATCCTCTTGCTCTACTTTTACCCCCGGTACCTCCCTTTCGTTTTCTTCTTGATACAATTCCCTATTCTCAATTGCCAAATCTGTTCTTACTTGAAACATTACATGTCTCCTCCTTTTTATCACCACTTTACATTATCTTTAGTATTTTAACCTTTTTTATGTATACAAAGTTGATAATTCATTTTTTTTATGATAAAATGTACCTTGTTAGATATAAGGAGGTGAAATTGTGGCAAATATTAAATCTGCTAAAAAACGTATAGGAGTAGCTGAAAGAAAAACTGTTACTAATAAAAAGAGAGTATCAGAAATTAAAACATATATAAAAGACTTTGATGACGCTTTAGAAAATGAAAATCTTGAAAAAGCTCAAAAGTTACTTGTAATTATTGATAAAAAGCTAAAGAAAGCAGTTATTAAAAATACTGTTCACAAAAATACTGCACAAAGAAAAGTTAGTAAGTTACACAAAAAACTTAACTTAGAAATCAATAAAGCTATTTAGTAGAAACTTCGGAGAAACCGAAGTTTTTATTAATCTATGTATAAGTAAATAAAGAAACGAGAAAATCTGTTATTGTAGACTTCCTCGTTTCTTTATTTATTATGCACTTAATTTACATAGATTTATCAACAACATTTCCATTATAAGTTTTTCATTTATTGAACTGGTCTTTATACATTTATCTACTTCTAAACAATAATTTAAGGATTTCTCTAATTGAATAGTAGAAAAGTTTCTACTATAATTTTTAACCTTATTAAATTCATAAAGTTTCACCTTCATTTTTTTAGAAATATTATTTTCGTAATATCCTTTTTCACTTAATATTTTATACATTAACATTAATCTAAGTTGCCTAATAATCATATGTAAAATCAATTGTAGAGGCTCATTTAGTAAATACATTTCATTAAATATCTTTAAGGAACTATCAATGTTTCTTTCACTTATACTATTTAATAATCTAAAAATATTTCTTTCAAGAGACTTTGCAACAATATCATCTATATCTTCCTTTTTAACTTCTTTTCTGCTTCCAATATAATTAGATAACTTAATTATTTCATTTCTTAAATTATAAAGAGTCTTATGATTATCCCTATCAAAATAAGCTGAAGATTGAATAAAATAATTTATATTTGCCCTAGAAATTTTTTTATTTTCTTCTTTAAATGCTTTTTCAATCCAGTTATCTAAATCATTACCTTTTAATTTACTAAACTCTACTAATCCACCTATCTTATTTATGTTTTTCACTATTTTTCTTGATTTATCAGCCTTTTTCCCTTTTTCAACAAAAACTACACAAATATCATCTGATAAACAACATATATACTCTTCTAATTTCTTTCTATCATCCTCATCAAAATACTTTTCTTTTTTGGACTTCTTAGATTGTCTTGAAAAAATATTTAAATCCTTAATTACTATAATTCTTTTTTCAGACATAAAGGGCAAAGTTTCACAAGCATTATATATAGTTTCTAAATCAACATTATTACCATCTAATGTTATAAAGTTTAAACTTTCTATTTCTTTAGGAATAAAGGTATCTTTTATTTTCTGTATATAATAATCTATTAAATATTCCTCTTCTCCATAAAAAAGATAGACCGATGCAATATTTTTATTCGTTATCTGCTTATTAAGTATTTTATAAGTCAATTATTTTCAACCTTTCCATTACAACAGTATATTTTTTGATCATTGTATAAGATATTATTAAATAAACTATATTATAACTAATAATAAAACTATAGGAAACTATTAACTCTATTATACTAAATTTCTCTTTATTATAGGGATTAATTAAATAATCATCTTTATTTATTAAAACTTCTATATGCCCATATAAATCATTCCTATATACGATAATTCCCCTATCTTTATAGTTTTTTAAAACTTCTTCACTAGGATGTCCAAAATTATTCTTTCCCACTTGAATAAATGCATATTTAGGTTTTACCCTATCAATAAATATAGAAGACGAAGATGTATCACTTCCATGATGGGGAACTTTTAAAAAATCAATAGTATAATCTATTTTATTGCTAAGATACATTTCAACCTCTTCCTCAATATCTCCTGTAAATAATACCCTTTGATTATGACTGTTTAACATTAAAACCATAGATTTATTGTTTTCATTTAGCTTTTCCTTTTCAATAACCAGATTATCTGGGCTTATAACTTCAAAATATGTATTTTTATCAACATAATATTTATCTCCTACCAGTAACTTTACAATTGGAATATCCTGTTCTCTACCTTTCATAAGAATATCATTGTATAAACTATTATTTTCCTCTTCATAGCTTATATAAATTTCCTCAATTTTTAAATGTTCCATTAGATAGGGAAGACTTTCACAATGATCTAAATGAAAATGCGAAATAAACATACCATCTATTTTAAAAATTCCCTTTTTCATTAAATAAGGTAGAACTATATTTTTTCCTATACTAGAATCATTAAAAAAACTTCCTCCTGTATCAACTAAAAAAGCTCTATTATCTTTTTCTATTAATATACAATCTCCCTGGCCTACATCAACAAAATTAACGGCTAAGGTATCATCTGATAAGTGAATAAAACTTGTTCCAACTACAAATATTACTAAATAATATACTATAATTCTCTTAACCTCTCTATTAACTCTGTATAAATCTATAATATTAAAAATACATAAAATTATAAAATAATATAACAAAATATTTATAAATTTGGGGGAAACTACTTTCATAGAAACAAAAGGAAGACTTTGTATAAAATCTGTAACTATATTTTGTATATACAATAAAAAGTTCAATATAATACCTAAAGAACTTGCAAGAACTTCACTTATTACCGAAAGAAAAATCAGTAAAAAGCTTAATATAAGGCACAAACTTAGTACCGGTACAACTACTAAATTAGCAAAAATACTTACTAAAGATATAGTATTAAAATAATAAGCTATTATAGGTAATGAACCAAGTTGGGCTGCTATAATCCCAGAAAGAGAATTTATAATACTATTTTTATAGGGGTAGAATTTATTTTTTATAGCTGGGGTCAATATTATTATGGACAGTGTTACCATAAAGGATAATTGAAAACCAATATTAAAAAGCCAAAAAGGATTCCAAATTAAGACCACAAACATGGAAAATAAAAGGGTATTTATAGAATCAAATTTTTCAGCTGTAATTTTAGAGCAGAATAATATAGTAAACATAATATTTGATCTTATTACAGATGGTGGAAAATCCACAAAATATCCATAAATCCATATTACTAATATAGTAATTGAATAATTTATTCTTCTATCTAGGCCTGCATAACCCATAAGCCTTATTAAAAACATAGATATTATACCAATATGAAGTCCCGATATAGCCATTATATGTGAAAGCCCTAATTCTCTATATTTTTCTGCAATATTTCCATCTAAGTAAGAATAATCTCCTAATACAATAGACTTCATTAATAGACTGTTTTCTATTGATAAATAATCATCAAAAGTTTTATCTACTTTTTCTATAAACATCAGTTTTACTCTTAAATACCAAGGTAATTCTTGACTTTCAATTTTCAATATAGAGTAATCCTTTATTATAGATGTGGTATGTATTTTATGGGATAAAAGGTGAAGTTTATAATTAAACATTTTAGGATTAGTATTCTTTTTTGGTTCTTCTAAGATTCCATTAAAGGTAATCCTTTCACCAACCTTAATATTTGTTTCCCCTACAATTGTTAATACTAATTTCTCTTTTACTATATAGCTTTTATTATCAAGGTTTATGTTGTCTGCTAATATTATATATTTATTTAATCCATTTTCCTCATTTCTACCTTTTATTACTATACCCTCTACTATTACATTCTTGTTTATAAAATTCTGCAACCTGCTACTAGTCCCTTGAATATAAGTGATAAAAATTCCTAAAATAAAAAATGTAAGGATAATATAAATATAGTTATTATTAGATTTAAATATTATTGACAATATATATATGGCAAGTATGATCATTAAAGTTATAAATAAAAAAGTTGGATTTACCTTTACAAAAAAATAGTATACTATTCCTAAAGCTAAAGGAACAGTGACAAATACAAAAGGTTTTTCCATAAAATTCTTTCCTTTCATAGAATTTTTATTATACTTCATCCTTGCTCATACAAAATTATATCGTATATAAACCTAAAAGGCTAGTGTTGGAAAAGTATTTTAATATATTTCTATTGAGTTAATTATCTGCAATTGATACAATAAAAGTTAGATAATCAATAATGGGAGGTTACAAGATGACCGAAAAAATCTTTCTTAAAAATCCCTACCTAAGAGAAATAGATGGAAGAGTAGTTAACAAAAAATACGTAAATAATAAATATTATATAACTTTGAATAGAACTATCTTTTATCCCAATTTAGTAGGAGGACAGCCTAGGGATAAAGGTACTATAAATGGAATAGAAGTTGTAGAGGTTTTTGAAGAAAATGGTGAAATCATACATGTATTAAATGATAATATTTATAGTGATAAAGTACATTTATCTATCGATTGGAATAATAGATTTGATCTTATGCAACAACATACTGGACAACATCTTTTATCTTCTGTTTTTTATAAATTATATGGTGCTAAAACTATTGGATTTTACATTAGCCATGACTATGTATATATAGATATTACCCTTAAAAAAATTAATTGTGAAATTATAAAGAGAGTAGAGGAATTTACAAACAAAATTATTTTCTCAAATTTTGATATAAAAACTTATGTTATAAGCAGAAGCCATATTGACAAACTGCCTCTTAGTAAAATACCTGATAATGATTCAGATATTCGTATAGTTGAAATTGATGGTATTGACTTTTCTCCTTGCTGTGGTACTCATCACAGAAGTACAGGAGAAATTGGGTTAATTAAAATAAGAAACTGGAAAAGATACCAAGAAAATAGTCGTATAGAATTTTTATGTGGTAGCAGAGCTTTAAAAGATTATTCTGAACAGACTAATACCATAAAAAACATATTAGAGTTTTTATCTTGTGAGGAAACAAATGTAGAAAGTATCATAAAGAATCTATATTATGAAAAAAAAGAATTAGAATTAGAAAATAATCTTTTAAAAAAGGAGCTTTCGAAATATAAAAATCAAAATAATAATAAAAAAACTTAAGGGAAAACAACATTCCCTTAAGTTAAGGATAGTATTTCGGAAATAATTTTTCTTTTTACTTCGTCAATTTTGCCATAATCAATAGCAGTGTGGTAGTATTCCTCTAGTAATTCATGGTTGTTTTTAGCTTTTTTCAAGCTAGAAAGTCCTATAGATATTAATTCTTCATACATTTCGTAATCTTCATCTATTCTCTTAGAATTTTTCATATATTTACTGAAATCAATCATTTCAGTATATTTATCTTTACAAATAACACTTGCAGAAATAGCCGTTCCCAATTTAGGAATTATTAGTGTATCTATTTCCTTAGGCATTAGTGGATTATGATATACTTCCACATTTAAACCTTTTCTAAGGGATTTTTCAAAAATAGAGTCTAATAGTATGGATTTGCCAGTTCCAATTTCTCCAGCTATATAATAAACTTCATCTACATCAGTTAATAAAGTATCTGTAAAATCTATATAACCCTCAGGTGTATAAGCCGATGAAAATAAATGTCTATCCATTCCTAATCTGGTACTAGGCTCTACATTCTCAAAAAGTTTTTTTTCTAATTTTTCAATATATTTATAAACTTTTGCTAAATCAGTCTTTTCTCTATTTGTACTTTCAATTTCTTCCCTTATTTCTTTTGCGCCACGAAAATAAGCATAAGTACGCCTATAACAATTCTTATTATTAACTTTTGCCTTAACTATTTCATCTTTGTAAGGTAATAGCTTTTCTTCACAGGCAAATTCACCTATATTAATAATTTTTTCATACAACCCTGGATAAACAGGATCTATTATATGAGGGAAGGTGCCATCCACTATTGCAACGTTTAATTCTTTTATGACAACACCATCAACTGAATCCTTGTCTGATGGACAATGATGATATTCTATTGAAAAATTTCTTTTTAACATCTTATCAGCAATATCTTTCATCAAAGATGATTTGCCCCCACCTGGCACTCCCTTAAGTATATAAAGTTTCTTTCCACCTTTACCTAAAATATATTTGTGATAAGAAAATGAACCTTTATAAGTATTACCTCCTGGAAACATTCTTCTAATTTTAGCCATAATTATCCTCCTAACTCTATTCTATACTAACATATTACTTCTTATTAATAGATTGTGTGTTAACTTTAAAAAAATACTTATTTTAGGAGGGAAAATAAGTAACTATAGTATAATAAATTCCACACCTGATAATCTACTTTTTAAATTTAGTGTTATATTTTTATTTCCTTGAACTTCTTCGTCTGGCGAAGCTCCCATTATTATATGAGTTATATAATTGTTTCTACCAAAATCCTCCATCGCCTTAATAACATCTTTAGATCTTAAAACCGTTAGTTCCGCACCAGCTTTCCTAGATACTTGAAACAAATATTCCAAAGCCTCACCATCATCATCATTATTTAAAAAC
>DATGTQ010000010.1 GCA_035301805.1 Tissierellales bacterium | reverse complement strand
AAACTCGTTCCCTTTCCTGGACCTGAAGTATTTTTATATTCACCTGCAATTACCCGTATTGTCCCATCATCTTCTTCTACTTTAGGTATATTTTTTGAATTTATGTCTTCATATTTAGGTTCTATCATTTTATTATTTGATGATAAATTTATCCAAAGCTGAATCCCTAACATATTAGGGCTTTCCTTTGGCATTTCTTGATGTATTATACCATTTCCTGCTGTCATCCATTGACAATCTCCGCTTTTTATTACTCCTGTATTTCCTAAACTATCCTCATGCTCTATTTCTCCTTCAATTAGATAGGTTACTGTTTCTATTCCCCTATGAGGGTGCCAAGGAAATCCTTTTACATAGTCCTTAGGGTCTTTAGAATTAAAAAAATCTAATAGTAAAAATGGATCTAAATTAGTTACGTCTTTATGTCCAAAAATTCTGCGTATACTAACCCCTGCCCCTTCAATAACCTTTTCACCTAGAAATATTTTTTTAATACTCCTTACTTTCGTCACAATATCCCTCCATATATTTTGAAAGCCTTATTATTTTTTACTATTTTCATATTATTCATACCCTACAAATATTTAGATAATTATAAATATCTTTGTTTTATGATATTATATAATTGTTATAAAAAATCTATTATTTTTGCAATGGAGGTAAACTATGAATGAAATTCAAAAAACTTGTATATGTTGTCCTATAGGCTGTGAATTAACAATAAAAAAAGATGATAGCATACCTTCTGGATATTCTGTTAAAGGACATAGCTGTAGAAGGGGAAAAGAATATGCTATAAAAGAAATGACTGAACCTAATAGAGTTATTACTGGAACTATTAAAATAAAAAAATCCCATATTAGTCGATTACCAGTAAAAACTAGTGAACCTATTCCTAATAATAAAATTAAAGAGGTTTTAAATTCTTTCAATTCTATTGAAGTTTCAGCCCCTATAAAAAGAGGAGAAGTGGTTTATAAGGGCCTATTAAATGGTAATATTGATCTTATAGCTTTAAGAAAAGCTTAGTTATAATATATAGGAGACTTAAAAATGATAAAAACAAATAAAAAATCTTGTTATCCAATCAGTTCAAAGAAGGGCCCATAGCCTCACAGTAGGCGAAAATTCTTATAGAAGTGGTCGCTTCTTGCTTCCTAGAACATAGCTAACACTATATCTCCTATGTGTCTTCATAGGCTAAACTCTGGACAGTACATTACCTAGATGCCGATATTATTTGTTCATTAATATTTCAATAAAGCCTATAACATATTTAAAAACAGAAATACTTACTTAATTATATTATGATAAAAAAGCTATAGTAGGTTGTTAGAAAGTAAGTATATACCCATTAATATTAAAATAAAAGGTAATAAAAGTTTAAATAAAAAGCCTATGGTTATTATTGTACCAGTTATAATTAACATAACCAATATAAATACAAATGCTAAAATAGTAATTAAACATCCTAAAATCATAATAATCCCCTTATAAAAGAAGTACTTTCCTAACTAATCTCATTATACCATATACCCTATAGATATATCTATACCATTAATTTTCACCAATAACCTTTCCCATGAATACTATGAAGTATATACAAATAACTTTTTGTAAACGTCCTAGTTTTATGAAAGGGGCTGAAAATTATGTCTAATGAAAAGTCGCAAGAACATAAGGAGTATATAAAAAGAGTTAAAAGACGAAAAAAAGTAGTTTTCATAACTCAAATTATTATATTTGTTTTCATCTTAGGACTATGGGAATTAGCTGCTAGATTTAGTTGGATAGACTCTTTTTTAACTAGTTATCCATCGGAAATTTGGAAACTTTTTATTAGTTACTCCAAGGACGGAAATTTGCATTATCATGTAGGTATTTCCGTTTTTGAAACCATAATTGGTTTTTTGGCTGGCACCTTATTAGGGGTTTTAATAGCTATAGGTCTTTGGTGGTCTGATTTTTGGGCAAAGGTATTAGACCCTTATTTAGTAGTATTAAACAGTCTACCCAAGACAGCCCTAGCTCCTATTATTATATTATGGGTAGGTGCTGGTTATTCAGGTATTATTGTAACTGCAATCTCTATTAGTATAGTTATTACTATAATGAACGTTTATATAAGTTTCATTAGTGTAGATGAAGATAAAGTTCGACTACTTGAAACTTTCGGCGCTACTAAATTTCAAATACTAAGAAAGGTAGTCCTACCTTATAGTGTACCAGCTATAATTAGTACTTTAAAAGTAAATATTGGCCTCTCTTGGGTTGGAGTTATAGTAGGTGAATTTTTAGTATCTAAGGCCGGAATAGGATATTTAATCGTCTATGGTGGCCAAGTGTTTAAATTAGATTTAGTCATGATGAGTGTATTTATTTTAGCTATAATCTCTGCATTAATGTATAAATTAATAGCTTTATTAGAAAATAAATATTTAAAATGGCTAGAATAAAACCCCTATGAAATTAGGGGTTTTATTATTGTTTTGTCAATATTAAAGGACCATCTTTAGTTATAGCTAGAGTATGCTCGTATTGGGCAGATAATTCTCCATCCATAGTTCTTGCTGTCCAGCCATTGTTATCCATCTTTATTCTATAAGAACCAATGTTCACCATAGGTTCAATAGTAATAACCATACCTTCTAATAGCCTTTGCCCCCTACCTGGTGAACCAAAGTGAGGCACTTGAGGATCTTCGTGAATATTGGTGCCAATTCCATGGCCCACAAAATCCCTAACTACAGAATAGCCTTCTTTTTCTACATAAGTTTGTACAGCATGAGAAATATCTCCTATCCTATTCCCTATTACCGCCTGATCAATCCCTATATAAAGAGATTCTTCAGTAACTTCTAATAGTCTCGTAGCTTCTTCAGAAATATTGCCTACGCCATAACTCCAAGCAGAGTCCGCTAACCATCCATCTAAATTTACAACCATATCTACTGTTACAATATCTCCATCTTTTAATAGTTCTTTTCTAGGAAATCCATGACATATCTCATCATTTACAGAAGTACATGTAGCATATTTATAACCTTGATATCCTTTTTGTTCTGGTGTCGCATTGTGTGCTTTTAAAAATTCTTCAACAAATTCTTCTATATCATAGGTTGATATTCCTGGCTTTATAATTTTTGCTATTTCTTTGTGACAATTTGCTAATATTTCTCCAGACTTTTTCATCATTTCAATTTCTTCTGGTGTTTTTAATATAATCATTCCATCTACTCCTTTATTTATTTATGTTCTTTGCCTAATAAGAGAGGCAAATCTCTCATCTTCATATAAATTTTTTAGATCATCGTCATTTTTAATTATTTCTACAAAGTTTGGATATAGTATGATAGCTTTCCTCAAATCTTTTATACCCTCATTTATTTTTCCCAATTTAGAGTAACAACAAGCTCTATTATAGTATAAAAACTCCGCATAAGGATTATTCTTTATACCTTCCGTTAATACATGAACTGCATCACCTAATTTTTCTTGTTCTATATAGATTACAGATTTATTTAGATAAGAATAAGGGTAGTTTTTATTATTCTTTATAGATTCACTATAATATTCTAAGGATTTATCGTAATTATTAAGTTTCTTATATATAACCCCCATATTAAATAAAGCTTTATAATAGCCTGGTTTTATTTCAATACTTATTCCTATCATTTTACGAGCCATATCATAATCACCTAATTCTTCATATATGGACCCTAAGTTATTATAAGCTATATAATCTTTAGGAACAAGTTTAATAACTTTCTTATAGTATTTAATGGCTAAATCCTTTTTTCCCAGCTCATCATATAAATTTGCTATGTAAAAATAAGCTCTATCGTATTCAGAATTTTTTTCTACAGCTTTAAAGTAAAAATCTAAAGCTATATCCTTTTTATCTAATCTTTCATACATTGTAGCCATTCCATAGAAAGCACCTACTTCTTCACTACTTATTTCTGTAATTCTTCTATACATTTCTAAAGCTTCTTTAGCCATTCCCATTTCATCATAAACAAAAGCAATATTATACAATATATCTATGGTTTCATCCTCATCTTCTGAGAAACTCAATGCCTTTTTATAAGACTTTACGGCATTCTCTTTACGGTCATCTAAATAAAAATTTTCTGCTAAAACTATATAATTGTCTTTTCTATTTTTCTTGGTTAAATTAATTTTCATAATCTGTGACACCTCTTACTTAATATTAGTCTTATTATAGTTTATCATATTTTATGTATTTAATATTAATTTGTGAAATAAAAAAAAAGGAGTATATTTCTACTCCTTTATTTTTAAAGCCCTCATAGAATTCATTATCGCTATAACGGAAACTCCTACATCTGCAAATACAGCCTCCCACATAGTGGCTTTTCCAAATGCTCCTAAAGCTAAAACGATTAACTTTATTCCTAAAGCAAAAACTATATTTTGAGTTACTATTTTTTTAGTTTTATTAGATATTTTTAATCCTGTAGTCAATTTATTTATACTGTCAGTCATTATAACTACATCTGAAGCTTCTATAGCTGCATCTGAACCTAAACCACCCATAGCAATACCTATATCTGCTCTTGCTAATACTGGTGCATCATTAACTCCATCTCCTACAAAGGCTACTTTCCCTTTTCCTGTTTTTTCTGTAATTATAGATTCAAATATACTTACTTTGTCTTGAGGTAGAAGTTCTCCATATATGCTGTCAATTCCTAAGGCTTCCCCTACTTTTTCAACGACTTGTTTATTATCACCAGATAACATGACAGTTTTTACTCCTAATTTCTTCAATTCAGATATTGTATCCTCTGCCCCTGCTTTTATTTCATCAGATATTATTACATTACCAATATATTGATTATTTCTAGCTATATAAGCTACGGTTCCATAGGTATCTTTTTCTGTAAAAGATATTTTATTGTCTTTTAGTAATTTTCTATTACCTAGTAGTACTTTATTGCCATCTATAATAACTTCTATACCTTTTCCAGCTATTTCTTTATAATCCTCTATACGATTTTTATCTATTTCTTTTCCATAAGCTTCTACTATAGATTTACCTATTGGATGATTAGAAAAGACTTCCCCATAAGCTGCAATTTCTAAAACTTCATCCTTTGTATATCCTTCATAACTTTCTATTTCAGATACTTTAAAGACCCCCTTTGTTAAAGTACCTGTCTTATCAAATACCATAGTATCTACTTCATTTAAAGCTTCTAAATAATTTCCTCCTTTTATTAATATACCAGTTTTAGAAGCCCCACCTATGCCTCCAAAGAATCCTAAAGGTATGGATATTACTAAAGCACAAGGACAAGAAATTACTAAGAATATTAACGCTCTATATACCCAGTGAGATAATTCTTGTTTTAATATTAGTGGAGGAATGAATGCAATAAAAATAGCACTAAATACTACTACTGGAGTATAATATCGGGCAAATTTAGTTATAAAGTTTTCTGTTGGTGCCTTTTTACTAGAAGCATTTTCTACTAAATCAAGTATTTTTGAAACTGTTGACTCTCCAAATTTTTTATTGACTTCTACAGTTAATAAACCATTAGTATTTACAAAACCACTTAATACAGTATCTCCTTTACCTACTGGCCTTGGTACACTTTCACCAGTTATATTAGATGTATCTACAAAAGAATTACCTTCTGTTACAATTCCATCTAAAGGTATTTTTTCTCCAGGTCTTACTATTATATAATCTCCGATTTCTACTTCGTTCGGATCTACTTTTACTAGATCTTCACCTTTCATTAAATTAGCATAATCTGGACGTATATCTAATAGTGATTTAATAGACTTTCTAGAGTTATTTACAGCCAGGTCTTGGAATAATTCTCCTATTTGATAAAATAGCATAACTGCTACACCTTCAGGGTATTCTCCTATAATAAAGGCTCCTATAGTAGCTATAGCCATTAAGAAATTTTCATCAAATACCTGTCCTTTGACTATATTATTAGCTGCCCTTAATAGAATCTCTCCTCCTACGATTAAATAACTAGCAAAAAATAATATAAATTTTGAAATACCTTCCATTTTAAATATTAAAGGAATTGCAAACAATATTGATGCTACTATTATTTTTACTACATTTTCTTTCTTTACCTCACCATGAGTATGGTCATGACCATGAGATTCTTCTTTACTAGTATCTATTACATCTACATGAGGCTCTAAAGCTTTTACTATATCAATTATCTCATTAGATATCCTCTTCAAGGTATTTTCATCTTCTACTTTTACTTTTACTTTTAATTTCTTTGATATAAAATCTAAAGTAGCTTCTTCTACACCATTAATACCATTAATTTGTTTTTCAATCTTACCAGCACAACTGGCACAATTTAACCCTTCTAGGATAAATTCTTTTTGTGTCAAAATATACACCTCTTTCCCCTTTTACATATAGTAACATATGAGCACATATTGATATGTTTAATTAAATTATATGCCTCTTTTTCATTTTTGTCAATGAAAAAGAGGCATATTTTTTATATTTTAAACTCTGCTATATGAGTATATTTACTTCCCTCATATTCATCAAATTCTT
>DATGTQ010000009.1 GCA_035301805.1 Tissierellales bacterium | reverse complement strand
ACAGTAGATGGATTTTATTCTAAAACTATTTTTACTTTCTTTGAAGCCATGGGATTATTAAATATGGTGGAAAAATCAAAAACTCAGTTATCTGTTACTCCTTTAGGTAAAGACGTATTTGCAGTTCTAGAAGTTTATAATATGAATAGTGACAATAAGAATGGAAAAATAATATATTTAGATAAATATAAAGAAAAAGAATAGTGAAATTTCACTATTCCTTTTCTTTATATTATTATCAAAACCTTGACAAATAAAAATATCTTAGCTATACTATGATTATAACCATTACAAAATTGAAATCATTTTATTAATTATATCTATTCATTTCTATTGGAAGGAAGTCTGGATATGAAAAATCGCATAGAGTACTTAAAACATTATTTAAAAAAATATAATATAAAACCTTCAACAATTAGAATAAAAACCCTAGACTATTTGTTAAGCAATGATATTCATCCTAATGTTGAAGAAATTTACAAAAAATTAATTGAAGATATACCAACCTTATCTAAAACAAGTATATACAATACATTAGAATTATTTGTAGAAAAAGGTTTAGTCCAGATAGTTAGAATTGATGATAAAGATTCTAAATATGATCTTAATACAGATCCCCATGGACATTTTATATGTAATATATGTGATAAAATCTACGATTTTGATATAAAAGATACAAAAAATATAGAAAAGGAACTTGAAGGTTGTAATATAGGAAGTAAGAACATTTATTATTATGGAATATGTAAAAAATGCAATGAAAATTTGTAAGAAAAATAAGAAACCCCTCCATTCCCTGTTATTTCTGATGAATTAGGTAGAGTTTCTTTACAACCTAGTATGATTAAAATAAATACCTTAAAGTAATATACCTAATCTATTACATTAGGGCATGATAATCTGTATATTTCAATATTTGAAGCTTAAAGTTAATGTTTAACTTTAAGCTTTTTATAGATAAACTGTCTATTATATTTTAGCCTCGGCAACCTTCTTTTCCTCCTCTGTTAACTTTCCTAGGTTTAAAAATAAATTTAAATCAGCTACAATAGTTTTGTCATATTCATTATAAACCTCTAGAAAGTGAAAGAAGTAACCAATCTCCTTCATATATTCTGGAACCTTTGACAACGCCTTTATAAATATAATTGGATTTTCTCCATAAATCTTAGCTAATACTTTAGTCACTTCTTCATATTCTTCATTATATATTTTATCCGACTTCGACTTTTTCTAATAACTCTGTTAATTTAAATTTATTTAGCAAAAAATCCTCTATTTCTATAAATGAGAAACTTTTTCTTATGGTTTATAAATTCTAAATATTGGCGATCTTACTACTTAATACATTAAAGCACTGGTCATATTAACCAGTGCCTAAATTAAAGAGACACCTCTCTTTAGTTTTCATCTCAGCCATGAGTATCAGGATCAAATTTAATTGATTTTGTTTCCTCTTTTCCATCTTTTTTTTCAACATAAACCATCATATTATCATCTTCCCATGATTTAGGAAAATAATCTACTTTTTCATTTGCTTCTTCAATAACTTTTACTTTGCTACCATATAGATAATATATGCCTAGATCTATATCACCTTTTCCTTCCTCATCATCAACACCTATTAATAATTTTGACGAATCTGGGGACCATTGTACATCTCCCACAGTCATTATTTCATCCTTAAGAATTTTATCCCTTCCATCAATTATATAAGTTTTTTTAGGGTCTTCTATATCCTCTTGGACTAGTAAATATACTCCACCGTTAGACCATTTTATACCCTGTAATTTACCTGAAACTTCTTTAATTTCTGTTTCTTCTTCTGTTTTGGCATCATACAGTACAAGGACATAATTTTCATCATCTATTTTCTTTGTAAAAGCTGCTCTTCTATCCCTATACCAACTATATTCACCTACATCTTCTCTACTTTCAAAATCATCATCCTCTAGTACTTCTTCTTTCCCACAAGCGGATAATAAAAGTGAAACTAAAGTTATAATTATTATAAATAATATTACAATTTTCCTCCTCATAAGCACCTCTCCTTTAAAATTCAATTCCTTTTCTAGCCTCAATACCTCTTTTATAATAATGTTTTACTTCCTTCATCTCTGTAACTAAATCTGCCAAATCAATTAATTCTTCCGGAGCATTCCTTCCAGTTAAAACTACTTCTACCTTTTCATTTCTATTATGAAGCATGTCTATAACTTCTTCCACAGAGAAGAGCTTATAATGTAAAGCTATATTAATTTCATCTAAAACAACTAAGTCATATTTACCACTTTTTAATATTTTTTCACAATAATTTAATCCTTCTTTGGCCTTTAAAATATCCTGGTTTGTTGGATCCTTATATATAAAACAATCTCTACCAAATTGATATATTTTAAAATTTGGTAGACAATCCCCTAATCTTAACTCACTATAATCCATTCCCTTTATAAACTGGCCAAAAAACACCTTTTTCCCCGAAAGAGCAGCCCTTACTGAAAGACCTAAACTTGCAGTAGTTTTCCCCTTGCCATCACCAGTATATATATGTACATAACCCTTTTCCATAATATCACCCTTTCACCCTATTTTAAAAAAGTGAGAAAAAGGGCCAATCCTTTTCTCTCACTTTTCACATTTTATTCTCCTAATGTTTTCAATTTTAATTCTACAATATCCACTTGATTATAGGCAGTCCGCTTAAAATATAGTTAGTATAAGTATACTATACGTAGGAATCTTTTACAATTAAAAATATTAGGCCTGAAAATGGAAAAAAAGGCTTTAAGGTCCTTTAATATCTATAATTTAATTATTGAAAATTTCTCATGTATTTCTATTGCCAAATCTGTTAAAGCATCACTAGTACTT
>DATGTQ010000008.1 GCA_035301805.1 Tissierellales bacterium | reverse complement strand
AATTATGATTTATTTAAATTAGCTTGTAAAGTAAGTGCAAAAAGATTGTTTCCAAACTTCTCATTTTTAGATGCACCGTATAATTTACAATATTATAGGCCTGGAGATCCAAAGACGGAAATGGCATATATGGGATGTAGGACGCGGGTTGCAGCTAATAACTATGATAAGACCAAAGAAATTATTTCTGGAAGAGGAAATTTAAGCTTTACTACTATTAATTTACCACGCTTAGGGCTTAAAAATGTAGGAGATAAAGAAAGTTTCTTTAGGGATTTAGATAAGACTATAGATATAGTTATAGGTCAATTATTAGAAAGATTTGAGATTCAAGCTAGTAAAAAAGTTAAAAATTATCCTTTTCTAATGGGGCAGGGAGTATGGTTAGATTCAGATAAATTAGATAATGAAGATGAAGTAAGAGAAGTAATAAAACATGGAACATTAACTACAGGCTTTATAGGATTAGCAGAATGTTTAAAAGCTTTAATAGGGGAGCATCATGGTGAAAGTGAAGAGGCACAAGAACTAGGACTAGAAATAATAGGACATATGAGAAAAAGAATGGATGAAGCTAGTAAAAAATATAATATGAATTTTTCTTTAATAGCTACACCAGCAGAAGGTACTGCCGGGCGTTTTGTTGGAATGGATAGAGAAATTTTTGGAGAAATTGAAGGCGTAACAGACAGGGAATACTATACAAATAGTTTCCACGTGCCTGTATATTATGAAACTAATTCTTTTAATAAAATAAATTTAGAAGCACCTTACCATGAGTTAACTAATGGTGGGCATATTACTTATGTAGAATTAGATGGAGATCCAAGCCAAAATTTAGAGGCATTTGAAAAGATAGTTAGAGCTATGAAAGAGGCAGGAGTAGGTTATGGTTCTATTAATCATCCTGTTGATAGGGATCCGGTATGTGGATATACTGGAATTATAGGGGATGAATGTCCTAAATGTGGTAGAGAAGAAGAGGATATTAAGTTCCAAAGGATTCGTCGTATAACTGGTTATTTAGTAGGAACCCTAGATAGATTTAATGATGCAAAAAAAGCTGAAGAAAAGGATAGGGTGAAACATTTCTCATGCTAAGAATTGCAGGTATTAATAAAGAATCTATTGTAGATGGACCAGGTATAAGGTTAGTAGTATATACTCAAGGTTGTAAGCATAATTGTGTTGGATGCCATAATCCGGAGACTCATTCCTTTGATGGAGGGCAATTAATATCTATATATGAAATATTTAATATGATAAAGGGAAATCCACTATTAGACGGGATTACATTTAGTGGAGGGGAACCTTTTGAACAGGCGGAGAAGGTAGCTATTTTAGGAGAAAAGGTTAAAAAAACAGGTTTAAATGTTGTCACATATACAGGATATATCTATGAGGAAATACTTGGACAATTACCTGAGAATAAATCTTGGAAAAGATTATTAAACTGTACAGATATTTTAATAGATGGTCCTTTTCAAATAGATAAAAAAAGTTTAGAATTAAAATTTAGAGGTTCTTCAAATCAAAGAATAATAGAAGTGAGTCACTAGGGAAGGTCTGAGACCACTGAAATAACCGATGAAATGAAAATAGCTGCAGCTTATGCAATTGGAAATATGGTTAGTGGGGAAGAAGTAAGAGAAAATTTTATTATTCCTGATGCTTTAAACAGAAATGTAGCCAAGGAAGTTGAAAAAGCCGTAAAAAATGCAGCAGTGAGTTGGTAGGGACGGTCCTAACCGACTCACTTTTTTATTTGATATGAATTACAGAATATGAATATAATAAAAATTTACTCATAATTTATAAATAGATATAAAAAAACTTGCAGTTTTATGACTTTATAGATAAACTAAACTAATAGCTTTAATATATTAACTAGATGGAGTGTAAAGAATATAATCTGATAAGTTAGGAGGTCAAGATGGAAGGAAATAATAAGGATTACAGTAAATTTGGTTCAAAATTTGGATTCATACTATCATGTGTTGGTTCAGCAGTAGGTATGGCTAATATTTGGGCTTTTCCTTATAGGTTAGGGAAATATGGAGGAGCCGCATTTTTATTAGTTTATTTATTTTTTATTGCTTTATTTTCATATGTTGGATTATCTGCTGAATTTGCCATTGGTAGAAGGTCAAAAACTGGCACTCTTGGTTCTTATGAATATGCCTGGGAGTCTAGAAATAAAGGAAAATTTGGTCGTAAACTAGGTTGGATACCTTTACTAGGGTCTATGGGAATAGCCATAGGATATGCTATAATAGTAGGGTGGGTACTTAGATCATTAGCAGCTTCAATGACAGGTTCATTGTTTCAAATTGATTCGGCGGAGTTTTTCTCTCAAGCGGCAGGTAGTTTTGGGAGTTTACCATGGCATATTATGATAGTCATTGTTACATTAATGACACTTATGCTAAGTGCTAAAAGTATTGAGAAGTCTAATAAAATAATGATGCCAACCTTCTTTATATTATTTATTATACTAGCCATTAGAGTTGCATTTTTACCAGGGGCAATTGAAGGCTATAAATATTTATTTATTCCCGATTGGTCATTTTTAGGTAATCCTATGACTTGGGTTATGGCTATGGGGCAAGCATTTTTCTCTCTATCTGTAACTGGTAGTGGTATGATTGTATATGGAGCTTATCTAGATGACAAAGAGGATATAGTCCATGTAGCAACATTGACAGCTGTATTTGATACAATTGCGGCAGTAATTTCCGCTCTTGCAATTATTCCAGCTTGTTTTGCTTTTAATATTCCACCAAATGCAGGACCACCGCTAATGTTCATTGTTATACCAAAGATACTAGGGCAGATTCCAGCGGGGAGATTTTTTGCTATATTATTTTTCTTATCAGTGGTATTTGCAGGAATTAGTTCTCTTCAAAATATGTTTGAAGTTGTAGCAGAGTCATTAGAAAATAGATTTAAATTAAATAGAAAAAAGGTTCTTGTATTATTGGCAATAGTATGTTTAGGCATAGGAATATTTATAGAGGCTGAACCTAAGGTTGGAATGTGGATGGATGCAGTTTCTATATATGTTATTCCGTTTGGTGCCGTTTTAGGAGCATTTTCTTGGTATGTAATTCTAGATAAAGAAGAGCTGCTAAATGAGTTAAACAAAGGCAGTCAAAAAACATATGGTGATACTCTTGTTAAAATAGGAAAATACGCCTATGTTCCAATAGCAGTGGCAGTATTTATATTGGGAATAGTATTTGGAGGTATAGGCTAAAACTTTTAATTATAAATATTAAATAAATAGGGGGTATTTATAATGGAAAAGAAATACATGCCAGAACCGTATAAGGTAAAAATGGTAGAACCTTTAACAATTTTACCAAGAGAAGAAAGAATTGAAGCTATGAAGAAAGCAGGTTATAATACATTCTTATTGAATTCAGAAGATGTATATATTGACTTGCTAACTGATAGTGGGACAAATGCTATGAGTGACAGACAATGGGCAGGACTTATGGTAGGAGATGAAGCCTATGCAGGAAGTGAAAACTTCAAACATTTAGAAAAGACAGTAGAAGATATTATGGGCTTTAAATATGTAGTGCCAACCCACCAAGGTAGGGGTGCTGAAAATCTATTATCACAGATTTTAGTAAAACCAGATACCTATATACCAGGAAATATGTATTTTACTACTACAAGGGCTCACCAAGAAATGAATGGTGGTACATTTGTAGACGTAATTATTGACCATGCTCATATTTCAGACAATCCAGATGTACCTTTTAAAGGGAATATTGATTTGAAAAAATATGAAGATTTAATTAATAAGGTTGGAGCGAAAAATATTCCTTATATCTGTGTAGGGGTAACTGTAAATTTAGCGGGTGGCCAACCAGTAAGTATGAAAAATTTAAGAGAAGTTTATGAGTTATCTAAAGAACATGGAATTAGAGTAATGTTTGATTGTACCAGGTATGTAGAAAATGCATATTTTATTAAAGAAAGAGAAGAAGGATATCAAGACAAAACCATTGCAGAAATAGTTAAAGAGATGTTTTCTTATGCAGATGGGGCTACAATGTCTGGTAAAAAAGATGGTATTGTAAATACAGGTGGATTTTTAGCTATGAATGAAGAAGAGCTATATCATAAGGCTACAGCTTTAGTGGTAGTATATGAAGGTATGCCAAGCTATGGTGGTATGACAGGTAGGGATATGGAAGCCTTTGCTATAGGATTGAAAGAAGCTTTAGACTATAATTATATTAAACATAGAGTAGAACAAGTTGAATATTTAGGAAATAAATTAATTGAAGCTGGAATACCTATTGTTAGGCCAATAGGGGGCCATGCGGTATTCTTAGATGCT
>DATGTQ010000007.1 GCA_035301805.1 Tissierellales bacterium | reverse complement strand
TGTTACTTATTTTGGAGGAGTCGGAGAATTTAAAAAAGTTATCTTTGATGCAGCAGCAAGAGCTGGATATGGTGTATTGAGGAAAGTCGTAGTTCTTGGTGATGGTGCAGCATGGATATGGAATATGTGTGAAGAACTTTTTCCAGATGCTATAAGAATACTTGATTATTTTCATCTAAGTGAAAATGTAAATAACTATGCTAAAATATTATATCCATTAGATGAAGTCGGAAGACGAATATGGGTAAATACAGTACTTAATTTAATAGAAGATCAGAAGATCGATGAAGCATTGGATTATATATCTTTAAATTTAATTAAAGAGATACCATTTGGAGTTGTTAATGTATACAATTATATAGTAAATAATAGAGAACGAATAAAATATAGAAGTTATAAAGAAAGTGGATATTATATAGGCAGTGGTCCAATAGAAAGTGGTAATAAGGTCGTTATTCAACAGAGAATGAAGCAGTCTGGTATGAGATGGGGAATAGGTGGAGGTCAGTATATCGCAGCACTACGTGCTAAATATGAAAGTAATCTTTGGACTGATGTAGTAAAAATTATAAGTGCTTAATTTGTAAGTTTAGAAAAATTCGCAAATAAATACCATGCTATCTTATTAAGAGAAGTCTGCACATTTTTAGTTCCATAATCCCCCTCCGGGGCTAAATTTAACTCTAATTAGATACAGGTAGAATATCATCCACAATATGGGTCGCGTTTAATTTATGCACCCTTTTACTACTATAAAGATGACATTTCCTAAACTAATGATATAATAGATATTATTAGTTCGTATATTTTATGACATAAGGGGGAATTAGTAAATGAAATCATTAGAAGGAACAAAAACAGCTGAAAATTTAATGAAGGCATTTGCAGGTGAATCTCAAGCAAGAATGAGATATACATATTATGCCTCTGAAGCTAAAAAAGAAGGGTATGTACAAATTTCAAATATTTTTACAGAAACAGCGGAAAATGAAAAGGAACATGCTAAGAGATTCTTCAAATATCTAAATCAATCTTTAAAAGGAGAAAAAATAGAAATAACATCTGATTTTCCAGTAGATTTAGGGAAAACTAAAGAAAATTTATTAGCAGCAGCTAATGGGGAGCAAGAAGAATGGGAAGAACTTTATCCAGCATTTGCTGATATTGCGGAAGAAGAAGGGTTTCCTGAAATAGCACATACTTTTAGAGAAATTGCAGAAGCAGAAGAACGCCATGAAATAAGATATAGAAAGTTATTAAGTAATATTGAAAATGATAAGGTTTTTGAAAAAGATGAAGTTGTAGAATGGAAGTGTAACAACTGTGGATATGTTCACAGAGGGAAATCAGCACCTGAAGTATGTCCCGCTTGTGCACACCCAAGAAGTTATTTTGAAGTGTTTGTTGAAACTTATTAAAATATGAAGTAAAGAACAAAAGGCTTATAAGAAACTTTTTCTTATAAGCCTTTTTAGGTTATTCTCATAATTACCTTATTTATTAACTGGTACCTCCAACCTATTACTATTAATACCTTTCATTTCAAATATGAATTCGGCATATTTTTTAAGGAAGTCAGTTCCAATGTCTTCTAATAGTTTATAGCCTTCTGAGCTTTTTATTTTCTCTATATCTATTTCACCTTTTCCTTCGTAGTACATTGCGTTTAATTCGGCTAAGGTTTTTGACATTAAATCCATTTCTTTATCTTTATATTCGTGAATATTATAGAATTCTTCATAAAAATTATAATAGGAGCGATTAACAAAATAGGTTCTAGAGTATTCTTTAAAGTTATGTATATTTTCATCATCTATATTATTTTCTTTTGCCCAACCTACCATATCCACTTGATTAGTATTATATTCATAGCCTTTATTAGGTGAATAATTAAGAATACCATAATTATGTGGATATACTGATAAGGCACCAGTTGCAATATCATAGATTTGTTTCCCATTATTTTCATAGGACTTTATACTTTGCAAATGTATATGTCCTGTTAAAGCTAATTCTATATCACATCTTTGGAATACCTCTACAACGTCTTCACTATTATTTAAAGTATAGCCCTCATTTTTTACTGGATTATGGTCTAATAGACTATGGTGCATTACTGCAATGATTTTAGCATTCTCTTTTTTTGCTTTTTGGCTACATTCTTCAATCCATTGAAGTGTATCAGGGTTTATTATACCGTCTGCTTGAGGGGCACTACGTTTAATATTATCTTCATATTGATTTGTATCAAGCATTAATAGCCATATATCTTCGGAAGGGGCTGCAAGATAACTTAATGTATTCTTGTCCTTAGAAATGGCTTCACTATAGCCAAAGGGCTCATATATTTTATTGAAATCTTTATCTGTTATATTACTAGCTTTTTTCTGTTTTCTATCTTTAAACTTACAGGACCATGGATTTTTTATATCATGATTACCCGGAATAACAAAAACAGAAGTGCCAGAGTTTTGAATAATATCTAGTTTTTCGGCTAAGTTTTCGTGACTTTCCTTTTCCCCATTATTTGTTAGGTCACCACAAATAATAAGTATATCAGGTTTAATCTTCTCTATATCTCTAGTAAAAGCATCTATTAGCTCATCACTATATTTTATTAGCTTACCATCACCAGTTGTAATATATTTATTAAACGCTTCTCCGCAATCATTTAATTTACTAGTGAAATAATGAGGATCTGCAGCAACTAGAATAGTTATATCTTTTCCAGCTTTAATTTTACTAGGAGGCTTTGAGCATGCCACTTTACAACTAGACAAATGAAATCGTATTATAATTGTTCCAGTTAAAACAAATATAGCCATGATAGTGAATAAAATTTTTTTATTTTTCATAGCTAACCTCACAGTGTTAATTTTTTGTTGTGCTTTCTATTATTATAACATAGCTTTTATTTTTATCCACTTAATTTAGCATATTCTCTATTGAGGAAATTGCATAATTAAACTTATAAAGTTAAATAAAAAAAGGAATAGATTAATAGCTTATTAAAAAATGAGATTTTAGATAAGATAATTTAACATCTAATAATAATACTACTACTTAACTTGTATTTTTAATAATATCTATAATAACAATTCAATTTATTCTAATCTTCTAAAAATAGCTAAACAGTTTTATCTAAATTGTTATAAGAAATATAAAAAAGCTCCTTTAAACAAGTTTTAAAGGGGCTAGATCTGTGTTATGTTTATATAGGATTAAGCCTTTAATGTATATATATCATCAGCATCTTTATACTTCCATCTTTTAATTCTAAAATTCCTAGTATAAGGTTTCCTAGAGTTGATTTTCCACTACCACTTTCTCTTTTAATCTATTAGATAAAGCCATAGCAGTTCTTTCTTGATTAAAAGAATCTGCTAAAACTCTAACTGGTTCTTGTAATTGACCGGTCAATGCATATATACTCAATATACTTCCAACAGTCATCTTACCTTTTGAAGCTAAGACTGCATCAACCCCTACAGATACCAATGGCAATATCATAATAAGTAACGCAGTCATGGATACATATAGTCCAAGTAAAAATGAATACCTTTTATCTTCTTTAAATTTCTTATTATCAATTAAGGTTTTAAATTTATCTTTAAAATATTTTTCTTTTCTTAAAGGTTTTATTAAGCTTATAGACTGAATACTTTCTATTAAAAATTGATTTATTTCTCCTCTAATACTAAAAATGTTCTCTGATACTTCCGCTTGTTTTTTAGCTATTATATTTATTGTTAAGAATGAAACAGCGATTAAGCCTAGTATAATTAAAGTCAAAAGTACATTGTATCTCATCATCATAATTATTGTAAAAACTAGTGAAAATATCTGTATCAATCTAATAAGCCATCCCACTGACATCCAACTTGCTACTTCTCTACCATCATTTGTTAAAAGGGAATTTAAATCTCCAGTAGTTTTATTATTAAAGAAACCAATATCTTTTTCTATTAAACTACTATAGAGTGCTTTTGATACTTTATTATCTCCTAATGCTTCTAAAATCCTAAAGAAATATTGTCCTACAAAGTTAAGAATAAAAAAACTATTAATTTAATTATAAATTCTGTCAATTTTTTATGTTTTTGAATAAAAATGAGTGAAATCAATAGTTTAACATTATGCAATTTCCTCAATTAATTTCTTTAAATTTTCTTTAAAGAAACTATCCTGCTCTGGACTTCTTTTTTTAATTTTAGGATAATGTTTGTATTTCTTTCGTATTTGTTGATTAAAATGTCTACGAGCTAGAAGATTATCAACATTATTTGAGGAAATAACTTTGCCATTTTGGGTAATACATATAGCCCCCTTGGTAAGAGCCATAGCTGCAAGACCATAATCTTGAGTAACAACAATATCCTTCTTTTTAACATTGTTTACAATATGCAAATCAACACTATCATGGCCTTCATCTACAGTAACAATAGTTGCATATTCATCCCATAGGTCATGGGAATAGTCTTTGACAATAATTATTTCTAATCCATAATACTTAGCAATTTCTATAGTTATATCAATAACGGGACAACCATCACCATCTACTATTATTCTCATATCATCACCCTGTTTCATCATATCATAGTCTAATAAAGAGTTACTATAAGGAAAATGGGTATCAAGATAATAAATGCTTTATATTTATTATCTTTGCCAACTATAATATTTTATATAATATAATTGGACAAGTAATAAGAAACATTAGAAATCAATGGAGGTAAATTATATGAAACTTTATTCTTGGAATGTAAATGGATTAAGAGCTTGTGTACGGAAAGGTTTTTTAGATTATTTTAATGAATTAGATGGTGATATTTTTTGTGTACAAGAAATTAAATTGCAAGAAGGACAAATCGATTTAGAATTAGAAGGATACCACCAATACTGGAATTATGCAGAGAAGAAAGGTTATTCAGGAACGGCTATTTTCACAAAGGAAGAACCTTTATCTGTTCGATACGGCCTTGGAATTGAAGAACATGATAAGGAAGGAAGAGTAATTACTCTAGAATTTGATAAATTTTACTTAGTTAATGTCTATACTCCAAATTCTCAAAGAGGATTAACTAGGTTAGATTATAGAATGGAATGGGAAGATGATTTTAGAGAATATCTTAAGGAATTAGATGATATTAAACCAGTTATTTTATGCGGGGATTTAAATGTTGCTCATAATGAAATTGACTTAAAAAATCCAAGTACTAATAGAAAAAATGCTGGTTTCACCGATGAGGAAAGAAGTAAAATGACAGAACTATTAGATGCTGGATTTATAGATAGCTTTAGATATTTCTATCCAGACAAAAAAGATGCTTATAGTTGGTGGTCCTATATGAGAAAGTCTAGAGATAGAAATGTAGGATGGAGGATTGACTATTTTATTGTGTCTGAAAAACTAAAAGATGTTATGGAAGATGCTGAAATTCATCCTGATATTATGGGTAGTGATCATTGTCCTGTAAGTTTAGAACTGAATAATATATAATTATGAATATGGCAGGCTATAATCTGCCATATTTTCATATACTAACTTTGTAATTAGGAAAATTGGCGGTGTTTAAATGGATTATCTAAAAAAGTATATAAAAATGTATTGGAAAAGTTATGTGTTAGCATTAATATTTATAACTCTTGAGGCTATAGCAGATTTGATGCAACCTACTATTATGGCAAAAATAGTAGACCGGGGAGTGGCAGAAAATAATTTGAATTATGTTCTACATATGGGTGGAGTCATGTTAGGAATTACAGCAATTGGAGCTATTGCTGCTGTTATTAGAAATATTATTGCAAGTATTGTATCACAGAAATTTGGTGCTCAACTTAGAGAAGATTTATTTATAAAAATTCAAAATTTTTCCTTTGAAAATATTGATAACTTTGAAGAAGGGAGTCTCATAACTAGATTAACTAATGATGTAACTCAATTACAAAATTTTGCTCATGGAAGTATGAGAATATTTATTAAAGCACCGATTTTAGGCATTGGAAGTATTGTAATGGCTATTATAATTAATCCTTCTATGTCTTTAATTCTTATAGGAACAATACCAGTTATTTCGGCTATAATATTTTTAAATATGAAAGCTGGTTATCCTCTTTTTATGAAAATGCAAAAGGCTATAGATAAAATAAATGGAGTAATGAGAGAATATTTAAGAGGAGTCCGAGTTGTAAAAGCTTTTAATCGTTTTGATTATGAAGTAGAAAATTTTGATGATGCTAATAAAAATTTAGCTAATATATCTATTAAAGGTATGAGACGAATAGCTATTTTAGCACCTATTGTTTCTTTTATAGTAAATATAGCTATAGTTTTAGTATTGTGGTTTGGAGGATTTAAAGTTAATAAAGGAACTGCGAAAGTAGGAGAGATTATTGCACTTACTAACTATATGGCTCAGATTCTTTTTTCTCTTATAATGATTTCCCATGTATTTGTTATGTTTGTTAGAGCAAAAGCCTCTGCTGAAAGAATAGGTGAAGTTTTTGAAGAAGAAAACAGGCTAATGGTTAAAGATGTCTCTACAAAGGTAGGGGAATATAGAGGAAAAATAGGGTTTGAAAATGTTAACTTTTCTTATGGTGAAAGTAGTGAGCCAGTATTGAAGAATATTAATTTTACTTGTAATCCTGGTGAAACAGTAGCTATTATTGGTTCTACTGGTTCAGGGAAAAGTAGTTTAGTTAAATTAATACCTAGATTTTATGATGTAGATGAAGGGAGTATAAAGGTAGATGGTGTGGATATTAGAGATATAGATATAGAAGAATTAAGAGATATAATAGGTATAGTTCCTCAAAAATCTGTACTATTCTCCGGCACAATTAGAGAAAATATTCGCTGGAGTGATGGGGATATACCTATGTCTGAAGTGGAAAAGGCAGCTAAAATTGCTCAAGCTCACGAATTTATAACTTCATTTCCAGAAGGTTACGATACTATACTAGGGCAAGGAGGAGTAAATCTTTCTGGTGGTCAAAAGCAAAGAATTTCTATAGCCCGGGCTTTAGTAAAGAAACCTAATATTCTTATTCTAGATGATAGTACAAGTGCAGTAGATGTAACTACTGAAGGGGAAATAAGGAGAGAATTAAAAAAATATTTAGTAGATACTACATCTATAACTATTGCTCAACGTATAACTTCCGTTATGGGTGCTGATAAAATAGTGGTTTTAGATAGTGATGGTTCTATAGAAAGTATAGGAATTCACGAAGAACTAATGGAGAAATCAAGTATTTATCAAGATATATATCGTTCTCAAGTAGGAAAGGCCGGTGATTTAAGTGGCTAAAAATAGAGGCTTTGGTAGGCAAGGTGGCAGTAGAGGTAGAATGACTTCAGTGGTTAAACCAAAAAACTTTAAAGAAACTATAAAAAGGTTAGGAACTTACTTTAAAAAAGAAACAAGATTATTAGTTGTGACTTTTATATTAGTAGTAGGAAGTTCTATATTAGCATTATTAGTACCCTATTTTATAGGTAAGGCTATTGACGTCATATCTATAGGTAAAATGGGAGTTGATTTTAAGTTACTAAAAATGTTCATCGCCATACTTATAGGTTTGTATTTAGCTGAAGGTTTTATGACTTTTTTACAAGGGTGGATAATGGCTGGAATATCCCAAAGAATAGTTTTCACTATAAGAGAAGGACTTTTTAATAAACTACAAAAATTGCCTTTGTCTTATTTTGATACCCACAGTCATGGCGAAGTAATGAGCAGATTATCTAATGATGTAGACAATATTAGTACGACTATTTCTCAATCGACGGTAAGATTAATGTCTAGTGTTATAGCAATTGTAGGGGCCTTTGTGATGATGCTTATATTAAGTCCAATATTAACTTTTGCTAGTATGATTACTATACCATTAGTATTTCTTCTAACAAGAAAAATAGCTAAAAAGACTAGAGTTTTGTTTAAAGAACAGCAAATGGTTTTAGGTCAATTAAATGGACATATTGAAGAAACTATATCAGGTATTGAGGTAGTCAAAGCTTTTAATAATGAAGATAGGGTTATTGAGGAATTTGAAACTGTAAATACAGATTTATGTGATGTAGGTATAAAAGCACAAATATGGTCAGGTTTCCTTATGCCTATAATGAATGTTATTAATAATCTTGGTTTTGCAGTAGTAGCAGCTGTAGGTGGGGCTTTAGCAATTAA
>DATGTQ010000006.1 GCA_035301805.1 Tissierellales bacterium | reverse complement strand
AACTTAGAAGGTAAAGCTGCTATTGTTACTGGTTCAGCAACCGGAATCGGACAAGCGATTGCAGTTGGATTAGCAGAAGCTGGTGTAGATATTGCTGGAGTATATAATAATTCATCATATGAAGATACAGAAGCTCTAGTTAAGGAAACAGGCCAAAAATTCTTTCCAATACATGCTGATTTATCAAAACCTGAAGAAGTAAATTCTATAATACCTATTACTCTTAAAGAATATGGGAAATTTGATATACTTATAAATTGTGCAGGAGTAGAATCCCACAATCCTGTTGGTGATAATTATAATGAAGAGGAATATCAACGTTGTTTACAAATTAATCTAAATCAAGTTGTTGCACTTTCAGCAGAAGCTGGCAAATACTTTAAGGAGCAAGGAAATGGTGGAAGAATTATTAATGTATCTTCTATAGCCGGCTACTTGGGAATGAAATCTGGAATGTCACCATATGTTATTACAAAACATGCAGTAAGAGGAGTTACTAGATCTTTTGGACTTGATTTGGCGCCTTATGGAGTAACTGTAAACGCTGTTGCACCAGGCCCTATTTTTACAAAGATGACAACAGAACCAGAAATGAAAAAATTAATGATGGATAGAATTGTTTCTACGAAATGTCCAGTAGGTCGTTGGGGACAACCAGATGATTTTAAGGGGATTGTAAATATGCTTTGTTCTGAGGCTGGCGGTTTCATTACGGGACAAACTATTCTAGTTGATGGTGGATATACTTTAACTTAAAACTAGGCAAATCGTGTTACAAGGGAAATGATTGAAGACCACTGAAAAAGTGGTCTTTTTTCCTGTGTTTCTAGTCTACAAATTTTAAAATTCACAAAGTATTCTAAAACAGGAAGTGCTTTCAATATGGGAGGTATTTTGGACTGGAGAAGTTACCAATCCCCTTTCAGTTATTGACAAATTACATATCTATTATTTATAAAGTTCATGGTCAGTGTAAATTAGTAAAAAGTTATGTATCAAATGTAGGTAAGATAGAATAAAATATACTGAAGATTACAAAATAAAAACATTTTGTTTTATTATAATTATCCCTTTCATATATTGAATATGAAAGGGGTTTTTTAATGATAAGTACAATTTGGTTCCTAATGATATTTATTGGAATTATATACTCACTTTTAACAGGTAATTTAAAGGAAATAAATAATATTATTTTAAGAGAAGCTCAATCAGGAGTAACATTTACTATTAGCCTTATAGGAATTATGTCTTTTTGGTTGGGAATGATGAACATAGCTGAAAAATCTGGTCTTATGGATAAAATAGCGAAACTATTAACCCCCATAGTCAACTTTTTATTTCCCGAAGTTCCCAAAGGTCATCCAGCAGAAAAGTGGATAATTATGAACTTTATAACTAATATGTTTGGTGTAGGAAATGGAGCAACTGCATTTGGTTTAAAGGCTATGAAGGAATTAGATAGCTTAAATAGACAAAAGAAAAGGGCTACTAATGCAATGTGTATGTTTTTAGTTATTAATATGTCTTCCCTGCAATTAGTTCCTTTAACGATACTTAAGATCCGTCAAGACTATGGTTCTGTAGATCCAACGGAAATAATCGGGCCTAGTATTATAGCAACTCTTATATCCACTATAGTAGGAATTATTGCAGTGAAAGCTTTGGAGGGGGAAGGATAATGTTAAGTGCTATATCTGTAGCTATATTGCCTTTTTTAATATTATTAATTTTGGTGCAGGGATATATAAAGGGAGTGGATATGTATACCACCTTTATAGATGGGGCAAAAGAGGGATTAAAAATATCCGTAAGGATTTTACCCTATTTAATAGCCATTCACGTTTCTATAGGCATATTTAGGGGTTCTAATGCTATGGAAATGTTTTCATACATAATAAGTCCTATTACTAACCTTTTGAAAATTCCAAGAGAAATAATTCCTCTAATAATTATTAGACCAGTTTCTGGTAGTGGGGCTTTAGGAGTAGTTAAAGATATAATTGAAAATTATGGTCCTGATTCTTTTTCAGGTAGAATGGCATCTATTATGATGGGATCTTCAGAAACAATTTTTTATACTTTAGCTGTTTATTTTGGATCAATTGGGGTAAAAGATTATAGACACACATTAAAAGCAGCTTTTATATCGTATGTATTTTCCATAATGGTATCTTTATTAGTCTGTCTGTGGTACTTTGGATAAATTTTTAAAAAAATAAAACTAGGAAGGAGAACCTTCCTAGTTAAGTATATGAACTTTTATTTTTCTTCTTCCGAATCTTTTTGCAGCATTGCTATTAGTGAAGAATAAGTCTACTCTGCGACCCCTTATTGCGGCACCTGTATCTTCTGCTACAGCATAGCCGTAATCTTTGGTTCCATCTAGACTTTCGATATATAATCTAGTACCTAAAGGTATTACCTTTGGGTCTACAGAAACAACACCATGCCTTGCTTTAGTTCCTAGAGCTGTTAAACCATAGCCTTTGTCTCCTGGAAGTTTCCCACAACTATCATAAGACAGGTCATAGGCTGTGGCTTCAGCTATGAAGGACTCTTTAGCATTGAACTTGTTATCACTTTCATCATTCTTATTGGTAACTTTTTCTTTTTTAGAACTTAGTCCACCTCTGTTAGCAGCCACTATAGGTTCTTTTTTCTTTGTACCTTTTTCTATTACTCTAGGTACTGGTTCTTTAGCTATAGTTTCATCTACTTTTTCTTCAGATGTTAGTTCTCCATTTACAAAAAGTTTTTTTATAGTTATTTCTTTAATTCCTTCTTTCCCTTCTTGTGCGACCTTTGTTTTTCCTTCTTGTAAGTTTTTATTATTATTGGTTACTTCTTCAAAAGGAACACTTTCTTCTAGTACTTCAAGGACTTCCTCTAGCCTAACTATTTCTATTTTGTCATTATCCTTTAGTTCTGCATTTAGTCCTGGAGTAACTACATCCTTTTCTGATAGTTTAATATCTAGTTCGTCAAGTACATCTTTAACTTTAGTATGCACCGACTTTATTTGTGCATTTATATCTCCCATGTTAATTGTATATTCCTTAGGAGTCTTTATAATTATTTTCATGTTGTTTTCTAATAGGTCGTCTAAGTCAAAGTTTATATATGTTCCTTCTTCTAATAAAATATCTTCTGATTTTAGTAGGTTCTCAATGGTTTTGTCATATGTTTTGACTTCTCTTTCCTCATTATCTATACTAATTGTAATGTCTTTCCCCTCATGCATATATACCCCTAATGAGAGGCTTGATGCTATAGCAAGGACAGTCAAAATCTTAATATGTTGTTTCGTGTTTTTCGGAAACCTATCCATTAATTTTCCCTCCTTAATTTTGACTGTATAGTATTCTATTGCATATTTTTTTCTTTGTCAAATTTAAACTATTTCTTTACCAACTTATACCATAGGTTAGTAAATACTTGATAATAAGTTAGTCTTGCCATTTGTTACCTTTCTATACCTAACAATTATAAAATGTTACATTTTGTTAAGAAATAAGTACCTTCATTGAAAGTGCAAGGTTAGAAGGTACTTTAAATAGAATGTTATTATCTTATGTCAAAAAGTCTTAGATTATTCCTTTTCTATATCTTCAATAGTCTCATAGTAGGAATCTAAATTCATAGTTTCTTCAATGTATATAGGTTTTCCACATTCATGTTGCATCATGCAAATTTGTAAACAACGTCTGAAATTTGGATCCATCATTAAAGGACATCGACAAGGCATATGTGGATGTGGTGTCATAGAATCTTGGTAAATAGGCATATGTTCATAGCAATCAGGTGTATGTTCATAATAATTATACATTGATTCACCGTAAGGATCCATAGGATATAATTCTGGCACTACTGGGGCCATGTAATCATCATCAATATTTGGATACATAAAAAAATCAACTCCTTTAAAGTTTTTAATTAATAACATTATATGTGATTAGAAGTTACACGTTCTTATTTGACAAAAATGAATTTTTGATGTATATTTTATAATTAAATAGATTATGATAAATAAAAGGTAATGCAGGGAAGAGTAGACTTAAGGAATGAACTTTAGAGAGCTGGATTAGGTGAAAGCCAGCGTTCAGGATTTTAGTCGAAGATGGCCCCTAAACTGTGCAGTTGAAATTAGTAGGCTGCAACGGCTTTGCAACCGTTAAAATTGCAAGGTTATTATTAGGTAACCTTAATTGAGGCTTAAACTGCGAAGTTTAAGTAAAATAGAGTGGTAACACGAAAGCTACCTTCGTCTCTACATTGAGATGAAGGTTTTTTGTTATTTAATATATTAAGGAGGGAAAAGGTGATGAAAAAATTTTACTTAACTACACCTATTTATTATCCTAGTGACAATTTGCATATAGGGCATACCTATACTACAGTAGCAGCAGATACTCTGAAACGTTTTGAGGAAGCCTTAGGATATGATGTTTTATTTGTGACAGGAACTGATGAACATGGGCAAAAGATACAAGATACAGCTAAGAGAAATGGTTTGAAACCTAAAGAATATGTAGACAAAATAGTAGCTGAAACAAAAGAATTATGGAATCTTTTAGATATTAGATATGATGAATTCATTAGAACTACTGATGAACATCATGTTAAAACAGTACAAAAAGTATTTGAAAAACTATATAATCAAGGAGATATTTACAAATCCAAATATGAAGGCTGGTACTGTACCCCTTGTGAAGCTTTCTGGTCTGAGAAACAATTAGAAAATGGAAATTGTCCAGATTGTGGTAGAGAAGTTCACTGGGCAGAAGAGGAAGCTTATTTTTTCAAACTTTCTAAATATAAAGAAGACTTAATAAAACTATATGAAGAAAATCCAGATTTTTTACAGCCAGTATCAAGAAAGAATGAAATGATGAATAACTTTTTAAATGAAGACTTACAAGATTTATGTGTATCTAGAACTAGTTTTGATTGGGGAATAAAGGTGCCTTTTAATCCAGAACATGTTATATACGTATGGATAGATGCATTAATTTGTTATATATCAGCCTTAGGCTATGGAAGTGACAATGATGAAGCTTTTAAAAAATACTGGCCAGCCAATGTTCATTTAGTAGGAAAAGAAATAGTTAGGTTCCATACTATTATTTGGCCAGCAGTGCTAATGGCTTTAGATATAGAATTGCCTGAAAAGGTTTTTGGTCATGGATGGATATTATTTGATGATGATAAAATGTCAAAATCTAAAGGAAATATTGTATATCCAGAGCCGCTAATAGAACTTTACGGTGTAGATTCTTTTAAATACTTTTTATTAAGAGAATTTTCCTTTGGTCAAGATGGTTCTTTTTCAAAAGAAAAATTTTTACAAAGATTAAATTCAGATTTAGCTAATGATTTAGGGAATTTAGTTAGTAGGTCTATAACTATGGTGGAAAAATACAACGATGGCATTATTCCAGAGCCTACAGAAGCTAATAAAAATGATGAGGAATTAAAAGAATTAGCTATCAAAACCCCAGGTAGAGTGGAAGAAGAAATGGATAAATTAAACTATAGTAATGCTTTGGAAGAGATATGGAAATTAGTTCGTAGAACCAATAAATATGTAGATGAAACTGAACCATGGATATTAGCGAAAGAAGGAAATAAAGAAAGATTAAATACAGTACTTTATAATTTATGCGAAAGTATAGCTACCATATCTATATTAATTAAACCTTTTATGGAGGAAACTTCTAAGAAGATAGATAGGCAATTAGGAGGATTAAATAATATATCCTGGGAAAAAGGAAAAGAATGGGGTAAAATTTCCATAGGAAAGAAAGTAGAAAAAGGTGATATATTATTCCCGAGATTAGATATTGAAGAAGAATTAAAAAGGTTAAATGCAGCCAACGAAAAACTTATAAAAGAAAGGACTAAAAAAATAGAAAAAGGTAAAGATAAAAAGAAAGAAAATATTGAAGATGAAAAAATAAAAGAAATTACTATAGATGACTTTGCAAAACTAGATTTAAAAGTAGTGGAAATAGTTGAAGCTAAAGAACATCCAAAGGCAGACAAATTATTAGTTCTCCAAGTAGATACTGGAAATGAAAAAAGGCAAGTGGTATCTGGTATAAAAGAATTTTACTCCCCGGAAAATCTTGTAGGGAAAAAAGCTATTTTAATAGCTAATTTAAAGCCTATTAAATTAAGAGGGGAAGAATCTCATGGAATGTTATTAGCAGCAGAGAAAAATGGCAAATTAACTCTTGTATCTACCTTAGAAGATATAGAGGCAGGAGCTATAGTTTCATAAATAATAAAATGCTCTTTCTTAATGTGTAGAAAGAGCATTTTATATTTTAAAAATTTGTCAGATGGTATACAATTAATATAAAAGGAGTTGAAATAAAACATGCTTATTGATAGCCATGCTCATTTAGACGATAGAAGATTTGATAAAGATAGGGAAAGTATTATTAATTCTTTTGAAGATAATGATATATCCTTAGTAATAAACCCTGGTGCTGATTTATCCTCTAGTATAAAAGCTGTAAATTTAGCTGAAAAATATGAAAAGGTATATGCGGCAGTAGGGGTTCATCCCCATTCAGCAAAAGAAATGGATGAAAGTACTATGAAAATTTTAAAGTCTTTTTCCAATAGGGACAAGGTAGTAGCTATAGGTGAAATTGGATTAGATTATTACTATGATAATTCTCCCAGAGATATTCAAAGGAAATGGTTCATTGAACAAATGAGATTAGCAAAAGAAGTGAATTTACCAATTATTGTTCATTCAAGGGATGCACAACAGGAAACCTTTGATTTAATAAAGGCAGAGCAAGATGGAAGTTTAGAAGGAGTACTCCACTGTTATTCAGGTAGTGTAGAAATGGCTAAAGAATATATAAAATTGGGTTTTTATATATCTATTGCTGGACCAGTAACTTTTAAAAATGCCAGAGTATTAAAAGAAGTAGTAAGGGAAATACCTTTAGATAAAATGTTAGTAGAAACAGATTCTCCTTATTTGACACCAGAACCTTATAGGGGGAAGAGAAATGATCCTATATATGTAAGATTTGTAGCGGCAACTATAGCAGAGGAAAAAGGTGTTAGTTTTGAAGAAGTAGCAAGGATAACAGGAGAAAATACTAAAAAGCTTTTCAGAATATAAGGATTAATATATGATTAAAGGTGGGTAATATGATAAAGGAAATAATTGTAGTAGAAGGAAAAGATGATATTCAAGCAGTAAAACAAGCAGTAGATGCAGAGGTTATAGCAACTGGGGGCTATGGTTATTCAGAAAATTTTATTAAAAAGTTAATTAATATTTCTGAAAAGACAGGTATTATTATTTTAACAGATCCAGATTTTGCTGGGGAAAAGATTAGGAAAGACTTGTCTAAGTATATTAAAAATTGTAAACATGCTTTTTTACCTAGGGGAAAAGCTTTTAAAAATAATGATATAGGTGTAGAAAACGCTACTGCCAAAGATATAAAAGAGGCTATAAAAAAAGCAAGGCCATTAGTTAAAGAGAAAAGAGAAGAGTTTACCAAAATAGATTTAATTGAAAATGGCCTTTGTGGAGGAGAAAGCTCTAGAACAAGGCGGGAATTACTAGGTGATATACTAGGAATGGGTTATGCAAATTCAAAGCAATTTTTAAGCAGATTAAATAGTTTTGATATTACAAGAGAAGAATTTTTAGAAGGAGTAAAGGAGTTGGAAAAAAATTATGAGTGAAAAAAGACTTTATTCACCTAAATATACAAAAGAAGTATTAAAAAAATATGGATTTACTTTTTCTAAGAGTTTAGGACAGAACTTTCTTGTAGATGGGAATATAGTTAGAAAAATATGTGAGGAAGGAAATATTACAAAAGAAGATAATGTACTTGAAATAGGTCCAGGTGTAGGTACTCTTACAGAAGAATTGTCTCTAAGAGCTAAAAAGGTAGTAGCTATAGAATTAGATGATAAGCTACTACCTATACTGAGTAATACTCTTAAGGACTATTCTAATGTAGAAATAATACATGGAGATGTATTAAAAGTAAATTTAAAAAAAATCATAGAAGAAAAATTTAATGCAGGAGATATTAAAGTGGTAGCTAATTTACCATATTATATTACGACTCCCATTATAGGAAGACTTATAGAGGAAGAATTAGGACTTGACTCTATAATAGTTATGGTGCAAAAAGAAGTGGCAGATAGAATAATTGCAACTCCGGGAAATAAAGATTTCAGTTCATTGTCAGTATTTGTACAATATTATACGGATCCAGAAATAATTCTTAAAGTTCCTAAATCAGTATTTATGCCAAGACCAAAAGTTGATTCAGCAGTACTTAAGTTAAATTTAAAAAAGGAAAAAATAAATTTAGAAAATAAAGAGTTATTTTTTAAAATAGTTAAGCTTGCTTTCAATCAAAGGAGAAAAACTTTAGTAAACTCTTTAAATTCTAAAGAATTAGGTGTGGATAAGAAAGAAATAAAAAAAGTTCTAGAAAAATCAAATATAGACCCTAAAAAAAGGGCAGAAGATTTATCTGTAGAAGATTTTGCAAAGATTAGTTCAAATTTGCCTTCCCTTGACATATATTAATAATAAGATTTAAAAGGGGGGCTTTTTATGTCGCAAAGTTTTAATTATAAAAGAAAATTTATTATTTTAAAGGATGACATGACTACTATATCAGGAATAAAACCTAAAGGACATGGGAAAATTGAAATAAGAGGAAGTAAGGGTTATATAAGTTTAAATGTAGATAATGGAGAGGAAGATCAAGAGTATAAAGGTTATTTAATAGGAGAAAAAGATGGAGATATAGTAGAAGTTTATTTAGGCAGGATATTTACAAATGAAAGAGGCAAAGGCCGGGTAAAAACTGACGTCAATATTAACAATGTTAAAAACACTAATATTTCATTGGGGAAATTTAGTGGAATACTTATTAAACGAAATTCAAATATTTTGCTATCCGCTTATATAGACAAAAATGATGGATTAATAAGTAAATATATCGTAAAACTTCAAGAAGAAATAGAAGAAACAGAGGAAACTAAAATAATGGATGTAGAGCCAGAATTAGAGGATGAAGAAATAGTAGGAAAAGAGCTAAATAGAATAGAAACAGAAGAAATAATACCAGAAAAAGAAGAAAGCTATAGTGAATCAAGGAAGGAAGAAAAAGAAGAAAAAGAGGAAATTTATGATGAATTAGAAAAGGAAGAAGTGGAAGAAGAAAAAGAACAAAATTACAGTGAATTTGAAAAGGAAGAGAAAGAAAAAGAAGAAATAAGTTTCGAATTGCAGGATTTAGATAAGTTAGAAAGTACTGAAACAATAGAAGAAATAGAGGAAGATATTGATAGTGATTCTAATATTGAAAAATTAACATTAGAAGAACTAGAAAAAGTAGAAAATGAAAGTGACACTCAAATGGAGAATGAGGAACTAATTCAAGAACAACTAGAATATAAAGAAAAAGAATTTGACGTTGAGGAAATAGAAATAGAAAATATTATAGAAGAAATAAATGATGATATAAAAGATAAGGAAATGGAAAAGGTAATAGAAGAAAAAATAAATTCTATGGGTAATGTTTCAAAAGATCATTATAAGAATATGGACTATATAAGAAAGTTAAATTATAAAAATAGACTAAATAATTATGTATTGAGTATACTTAAATTCTTCCCTTACATAAATCCTTTCACTATTCAATTGAAAGGCTATGATTGGTGGAGAATAGAGTATGATGACGTTCATAGTTATAGAGGATTTTTGCCATTTTCAAACTATCTTAATAATATGTCATATAATCATCCATTTATGAGTAACACTGTTTCCCCTGCAAGCTTGATGAAAGAATATAATCATTATATATTTGGCATGTATAAGGAATATGATGATGTAATCTATTATGTTTATGGTGTACCAGGAAAATTTGTTTCTTCTGAGCATCCATATAAGGGAGTGTCAGGTTTTAATACTTGGTTTGAAGGAAAAGGGGATTATGGTTATTGGCTTTTGTATATTGAACCTATAACCGGTAAAGTACTGTTTCCTTTAAATCCAACGATACCTTTTAAATGATAAAATATGGTATAATAGTGTTAGAAAGGATAGAAGGGAGGTTAGGCTGCATATTAGTTGTGGCAAAAAAATTGAGGAATTTTCCAAAAGAAAAGGATATTTGTTTAGTAAGTGCAACTGATGAAAAAAGTTTGAAGAAAGTTAAAAAATCTATGTTGGACGAAGAAGAGATAAAGTCTCTTTCTGACATTTTTAAAGCTTTAGGAGACCCTACAAGACTAAAGATTATTTATGTTCTTTCTAAAAGACCTTTATGTGTATGTGATATAGCTAATTTATTGGACATGACTCAATCAGCAATATCCCATCATTTAAGAATGCTTAGAAACCTTAAGTTAGTAAAATATAGAAAAGAAGGTAAGATGGTGATTTATTCTCTTGATGATGACCATGTATTACAATTATTCGGTCAGGGTTTAGATCATGTTAGACATCATTAAAAGTGAGGTGATATAGTGAAAAATATCCCTCATTTTTGCAATTATTACAATTATTAATATCTTAAGAAATTATCATAATTAACCTTTGTGATTAAATTTTTTTGCTTCGGGTACTATAAGAATAATTAGTGAGAAAGGAGTAAGTAGTGTGAGGAAGGTTATAATATATACTGCTAGTACTTGTCATAGTTGTACAGAGGTAAAAGATTATCTTAGGACTAAGAAAGTTCCTTTCATAGAGCGAAATGTACAACAATCTGAAAAGGCTAAAAAAGAGTTGTTAGACATGGGATATAGGACAGTACCTATAATATTAGTAGATGATGAAGAAATTGCAGGATTTAACAAGGAGAAATTGAAAAAGGTTTTGTAAAGTAAAAGTTAGAGACTTGACTGATATACCCCTGTCGGGTATAATACTAGTATAGGTGTACTGAGTTGTAAATTAAAGGAGGAATAGAAAATGGCAGAAGTTATTATTTATAGTAGCAATACATGTCCTTACTGTGTATCGGCGAAAGAATATTTAGATGAAAAAGGCGTAGAATATACTGAAAAAAATATTAATGAAGACCCAGAAGCAAGAAAAGAGTTAATGGCTAAGGGACATATGGGAGTTCCAGTTATAATAGTTGGAGACGAAGAAATAGTAGGTTTTGACAAGCCAAGATTAGATGAATTACTAGGATAAATAATTTAAAATGAGTTAAATAAATGGAAGCTAAGCTCTTAGCTTCCACTTATTTTATATTGAATTTTTAAGAGTTTAAAGCTTTCAAAAGTTGGTCTAAATTTATATTATGAACCATTGCAGCTTCTTCAATAGTTTCCATTTGACTAGCTGGACATCCAATACATCCAAGACCAAAATTCATAAGAATTTCAACAGCTTCAGGTTTTTCCTGAATTAGTTGACCAATAACCATATCTTTTGTAATAGTCATTATGAAACCCTCCTTTTATTCGATTTAATAATATAATAGCATACTTTATATACCCATTGTATCTAATTTATATCATTTCTCAAAAAAAGCAAAATATTTATTTATTTTTTTTGTATAAAAGAAAGAGAAATGGACATTCTTATAATGGGAGGTGAAGATGTGGAAAATAATGATAGAAATAGAGATAATGATGTAAACAGAACTAAAGATGATAATTCTGTGGGTGAAATACTTTTAAGGATTTTAGTAACAGCTATAGTAGTAGGAATAGCAGCGTTTTTGACTCCAGGTTTTTCAATAAATGGTATTTGGAGTTTATTAATAGCTTCAGTAGTAATTGCTTTACTTGATTATTTTATCCAAAAGATTGCAGGAGTAGACGCTTCACCCTTTGGGAGAGGACTTACTGGGTTTATAGTTTCTGCAATTATACTATACGTTACAAAATTTATAGTTCCAGGGTTTAATATATCCGTATGGGGAGCTATAATTGGAGCATTGGTAATAGGAATACTAGATGCAATTATACCTGGAAGAGCAATGTAGTAAAAAGCCCTCTGGCTTAGCCAGAGGGTTTTTTATTTTCTTGACAAATAAGAAGTTCTCTAGTATTATAGGTTTAAAATACCTAGTAGGGGTATATAATAAATAATAGATTAGGGAGGAATTAATTATGAAGATTAATGTTACTGATAAGGCTAATAAAGAGCTTAAAAATTATTTAAAATCTAAAGATTTTAAAAATGATACATTTAGAATTTATATTGCAGGTTTTGGTTGAGGTGGGCCAACCTTTAGTATTGCTCTGGATGAGCAGAAGGATGGAGATAAGGTTCAAGAAGTTGATGAATTGATTTTCTTAGTAGAAGAAGATTTAAGTGAAACTTATGGAAGTTTCACTGTAGATTATAGTGATAGTTGGTTTAGAAAGGGATTCAATGTAATACCTGATACTGGTGGGTCTACTTGTTAATGGTAAAAAAGATAGGTAAAATACCTATCTTTTTTATTATTGGCAAAAGCCTATTTTAAAAAAAGAATTTTGGATATATAATATAAAGGAAGGAGTTGATTAAAAAATGGATGAAAATACAACTATAATTGCTATAGGAAGTGGAAAAGGTGGTGTTGGGAAATCTACTGTTGCTGCAAATTTAGCCATTAGTCTAAGTCAAAAAGGATATAATGTTGGGTTATTAGACGGAGATATTCTTGGATATAGTATTCCACAAATAATGGGTATAAAAAATGAAAAAGCTACTGCTACTGGAGAAAATAAAATACGACCAGTTGAACAATTTGGAATAAAAGTAATGTCTATGGGCAATTTAGTAGATGAAAACCAACCATTAGTTTGGAGGGGACCAATATTATCAGGAATATTAGAACAATTTATGAAAGATGTTAACTGGGGTCCCATAGATTTCTTATTATTAGATTTACCACCGGGAACTGGTGATATACCTTTAAGTTTAATGCAACAAGCTAAGGATACAAAATTTGTAATAGTTACTACTCCTCAAATTACAGCAAAAGATGTAGCTAAAAGATTAGGATTAATGGCCCAAAAAACCAATTCAGAGATTATAGGTGTTATTGAAAATATGTCTTATTTCATATGTGACAATTGTAATGAAAAACATTATATATTTGGTAAAGGAGAAGGGAAAATACTAAGTCAAGAATTAAAGGTAGATTTAATAGGAGAAATTCCTTTATTGAAAGAAATAAGAGCTGGTGGAGATGTAGGTACTATTCCAGCCTTAGATCAAGAATCTACAATAGGTAGAATTTATGAAACTATAAGCGATAATGTTATAGAAAAGCTAGAGAAGTAACTTCTTTAGCTTTTTTGCTTTAATATTGGATATATCCTTATTTTCATGGTACAATGAATTTTAAGTTAAAAAGATACATACATAAGACTAGAAAAGATTGAAATAATATATAAATAAAGATAAAATTTTTCTTGAAAAATTATTTATTTTAGAATATCCTATATAATGTATAATAATTATTTTTAAAGGGATTTATTGGGCCCTA
>DATGTQ010000005.1 GCA_035301805.1 Tissierellales bacterium | reverse complement strand
AAAGAAGATTTAGAGCAAGGATTTACAGAAAAAATATACCCGGATAATTATCTGAATCAGGAGGGGCTTCCAAGATTGTATATTAAGGTTGTTGAAAGGGCTAATCTAGATGAACTATATGAAATTGATTATAAAATTAAGTATGCAGCAGATATCTTTGACTTTATCAGTGAAAAACATAATAAAAAAATACTTATAGGGACCGATGATGCAAAACTTGCTAAAAAGCATAATTTTAGCAGGGTAGATAAATATTATTATGAAAAGGAAGTCAATAAAAGGGATATTGAAATTATAAAAGAGAAAAAGCTATTAGAAGAATAGCTAAGTATGGCTTGTAGTCATTTTATAAGTTACTTTAAAGTTAGTGTAGATAATAAAGTTATAACATCATGGCTTGATTTGATAATTAGTTGTTAGGCCAGTATGCATGGTTGTTATAACTTTTTTTATTTAATAAGCCTGTATGTTAAAATTAGCTAATAATAATGATATGACTGTAGATGAATCTTCTAAATTATTAGATCCAAAACGAGTGCTTACAGCTGAGGAGCAAATGATGGTAGATAAAGTAAGGCAGGAAATTGGTCTACCAAAAAAAGGGACTGTTATGACTAAGATTATTCCAGAAGCAGATATAGAAAAATACTTAAATGAGAATTCTAATGATAGATACGAGGTAAAGGGATTTGTTTCAGTTGATGAACATTCAAAATCTTTAAAAAATCTTAAAAGTGTATATGAAGGTAATAGGCTTGATTATAAAGGAACAAAGTTTAAAGTCAATTGTGAAGTGAATGGAAAGCTTAATTCTTCAGAAAATCCAAATAAAGTATATGGAAAAATTAATTATAAATTCGTACAAAAAAGTTTATAAAATGGATAGAAAATATTGTATTTACAATGGCAAAAAATATTACTTTGAATCAACAGAAAAAATGGTAGAAATAATTAGTAATGAATATGAGGAAGGTTTTAAAAATTATCTTCAAATTACTGGAGGGGTATCTAAAGATTTTTTTCAAGACGTGTATCAATAGATGAGTTAGATAAAATCTATTTAGAAAAATATAAAGCTAAGTATAGAGATAGATATTTTGATATTTTAGTAAAAGATCAAAAAATTATTAGAGATAACAATATTATTTTAGTTACTGGGGATATAGAAGTTTCCAGAGAACTAGATTTTATGTCAATAGGAATGTTTACTTTTAGAAAAGAAGTTAGCTTAAATGACATTACAGAATTAGTAATTACACGAAAACCTTTGATAAGATTTAAGGAGAAGTTTAAATCCCTAGATGCGAAAGAAACAGTGAGTTCTAAAGAACAAATTAGATCACTTATAGAAGAATATTCTGATATTGGGGTTTATTTATAGGAAGTATAAAAGCCTATGCATATATTAACACATAGGCCTTTTTATCTTTACATATTTATATATACCTTACAGATACACGGTTTATAATATTAGCTATTCTGTTATATTCCCTTTTTATAAAAAAATGGTTTCCTGTAAATTCTTCATATTCACAAGGATATTCAAAAATATTATTCCACTTGTGTATTTTATCGCTATGTTCATCCTCTAGAGTATAAAGGACAGTGGCGTTACAGTCAAGTTTTTTACAAGGCTCCCTAAACTCATAATCTTCAATAGAAGTAAAGTCAGCTCTTATTATTGGTATAAAATATTTAAGCAAGTCCATATTATCCGCTATACTAGCTTCTATTCCACCACTATCTACTAATTTCTGAACAAATTCCTTATCTTCCAATTTTAATGTATCCGCTGATGATACCTTATACATAGGCGGCTGAAAAGCTGCAAGAAATAGATGCAAAGGCTTTTTTTTCAACCTTTTACTTGCTTCATAGCCTAGTAGACTACCAAAACTATAGCCTAAAATCATGTATTCATCCTCTGGTTTTATATTAGCCTGAATCTGATAAACAACATCCTCAATAGCTTCTTCAAAGGAGAATAATAAAGGCTCATCTATCCTTATTCCTCTACCCGATAACTCTATTGGTATTAAGTTAATGTTCTCTTCTAAAAGGGGCTGAAACTTGTAATAAATTGTAGCAGAAGCTCCTGCATAAGGTAGACATAAAAGCTTTATCTTTTTCATCATAATACCCCCTGTCTATCCTAATTACCTTCTTTTATAACCCCTAATCCTTCGATTTTTTTATCTACTGAACCTGGATTACCATAATAGGTTATGCTTCCTACTCCTTCAACATATGCATCTACACTGTTAGAAGAATAGACACTACAATCTCCAACACCCTCTAATTTAACTTTTGCATCTTTGACTTCCATTTCCTTACCTTGAACAATGGACGAACCTTCAATATGAATATTTGAGCTTTCTGCACTTCCTATTAAGTCAATATTACGTGCTCCTAAAAGATCTAATTTAAATTCCTTAACATTATTACTTTTTATTTCCCCATTAACGGCACATTCAAATATTCCATGAAATTGCTCTAAGGAATCTACAGAAATATCTAGATTAAAGTTACCTTGATCTATATTAATTTCTTTTATTGGTACACCAAGTTTTATTACTAAATCGCCACCAGTATCTAAGTATCTTTTAGCACTAGTTATATCTATGGTTCTTTTATTCTCATCTATTGATATGGAAATAAGGTCTGAATCATTACCTATTATCTCACAGATTCCATCGAAGCCTTCATCAAATACTATATCCCCTACTAGCTTTGTTGCCTTATTTTGTACTTTATCAATTACAATTGAATAAGGTTCCATATCATTAACCCTTTCATCATTTTTATTTTCTTCCTGATTCGTATCTTCCTTATTACTTGCTTTTACATCTTTCTCTTTAATATTTTCATTTCCACTGTTTCCCTTTTCATGAGATTCAACAGAACATGCTGTTAAAACAACGGAAATAAGCAGTATAATCATTAGTATAATATTCTTATTCTTCATAATTTCCCACCTTATTAAGTTCATCACTTAATTGGCAAAGTGAATAGAACTCTCCCTTTCTTTGTAATAATTCGTTAATATTACCCATTTCAGCAATCTTTCCATCCTTCATCATTATAATACAATCATAGTCCTTTAATAATTCTTCATCCACTT
>DATGTQ010000004.1 GCA_035301805.1 Tissierellales bacterium | reverse complement strand
AAAAGAAAGACGTATATATATTACCCCTAGAAAATATATTCATGGGGGTGGTGAAAATAATTTCATGGGGGGTGGTGAAAATAATTTCCTAGATAATAATACAAGTATTAATATTACAAGTATTAATAGTATATATGCTTTTTGGAATACTCAAAAAATTATAAATCACAGAAAATTAACTGACAAAATGAAAAGAAAAATAAAGACTACATTAAAAGACTATACAGAAGAAGAAATTAAAACAGCAATTAAAAATTATAGTGAAATTGTAAATGATGATAAATATTATTTTAAATATAGATGGACTATAGATGAGTTTTTGCAAAGAGGATTAGAAAGGTTTATTGATGGAGAAATAGCTAAACAAAATTATCTTGATGAAAGTAAAGTTGATAAGAAAGAACAAAATAAAGAAGAACATAACCCTTATAAGCATATGAAGATTTACGAATAGAGGTGCAAAAATGTTACAGAATGAAAAAGTTGAACAAGCAGTGCTGGCTTGTATGTTAATAGATAGGGATTGTGCGATAGATTCTGGATTAGTTGCAAAAGATGATTTTACTAACCCTATCAATAAAGAAATATTTTTAGGAATTAGACAATTAGTTAAGCAAGAAAAACAAGTAGATTATATGACAGTATACCAAAATTTGAATCAAAAAGTAGATTTAACATACTTGATGCAGTTGTCAAATGTAATGCCATCTATTTTAGGATTTAAGCAGTATACAGAAGATTTAAAAGACCTAACACTAAAAAGAAAACTGTATAAATTAGGGGATGAACTAAAAAATAGAGACAAAAAAGGGAAAGAAATAGCTGAACTAGCAGAAAAAGAGATATTTAAGCTACAAGAAGGTATGACAACAGGAGAAATAACTCAAGTAAAAGATGTTGTACTAGATACAGTTATGAATATACAAGAAATCCATGATGGAAAAAAGGAAGCAGGACTTAAAACAGGATATAAAGCAATAGATAATTTACTAGATGGTTATAAAAAAGGTGATTTAATTATTTTAGCGGCTAGACCAGCAATGGGTAAAACAGCTTTAGCCTTAAATATTGCTGAAAAACTCACGAAAGACCCCAGAGAAAATAAATCAGTAATGTTTTTTAGTTTAGAAATGAGTGATGAAGAACTAACACAAAGGTTGATATTTAGTTCTTCTATGGTAGATAGTGACAAGTTAAGAAAAAAAAGTCTTGACAAACATGACTGGGAAAGGATATCGGATATGACTAGTTTGATGTTGCAAACAAAGTTATTTATAGACGATAACCCAGCAAGGACTGTATCAGAAATGCAAAGTATAGGGAGAAGGGTGAAAAGAAAGTATGGACTAGACTTGATAATAGTAGATTATCTACAACTTATGACAACAAATGATAAAAGAGAGAATAGACAACAAGAAATATCGTCAATATCTAGAGGGTTGAAGATTATGGCAAAAGAGCTTGATGTACCTGTGATAGCTTTATCCCAGTTATCAAGGGCTTGTGAACTTAGAAATGATAAAAGACCAATGCTATCAGACTTAAGAGAATCAGGGGCAATAGAACAAGATGCAGATGTAGTTAAGTTTATATATAGAGACGAATATTACAACGCAGATACAGATGAACCAGGAATAGCTGAAATAATAATAGCAAAAAATAGAAAAGGGCCAACGGGGATAGCTAGGTTAGGTTGGATAGCGAACTGTACTAAATTTGTTGATATTACAGATTTAGAAACAAGGTATTAAGGAGGGACAAATATGAGCAAAAAAAGTTTTGGACTACAAGAGAAGTACAATTTTTAAAAGATAATATAAATAAAATGTCATATAAAGAAATAGGTGAAAAAATCGGTAAGAGTACACATTCGGTGGCGTGTAAGGCTAACAGGGAAGGCATAAGAAAAGGCAATAAAGTTGTAAGATGGACAGCTAAAGAAAAGGAATTTTTAATTAGAAATTCTGCCACAATGTCAAGAACAGAAATAGCTAAACATTTAAATAAAAGTGAGCAATCTGTATTTAATCAAATCTATTATTTAAGAGAAGTTGGCATCAATGTACCAGAAAAATTAAAATGTAGAAATACTAAATACGGAGAAAAGAAATGCCCGAAATGTGGAGAGGAGAGATTGATAGGAGAAGTATCTACTTGGGACACTAAAAACAATTCGACAGCTATGGCTTATTATTGTAACACTTGTTTCACCGAATTTTTTAAGAATGGGGAAATATTGCCGCCTATAGAAGAAAAAATATCAGGAAGGGCAAAAGCATATGAATTGTTAGATATGGGAATTCAAGACTTAACAGAATTAAGTGAAATAACAGGGCTAAGAAAAAGTACTGTATGTCATTATAGAAAACAATATAGAAAAGAAAAAGGAGTGATTTAATATGAATAACGTTACATTAATTGGAAGATTAACAAAAGACCCAGAACTAAAGTTTTTACAAGGGACTGGAACAGCAGTAACAAATTTTACACTAGCTATAGATAAAGAACTAAGCAAAGATAAAAAACAAGAAATGGAGTCGCAAGGTAAACCGACAGCAGACTTTATAAATATAGTAGTTTGGGGAAGAATGGCTGAAACATCTGCACAATATTTAAAAAAAGGAAGAAGAACAGCAGTACAAGGAAGATTGCAATCAAGAACCTATGAGGATAAAAATGGTGTTAAAAGATATGTAACAGAAGTAGTAGCAGAAAGAGTTGAGTTCATAGACTGGGGAGACGATAACGAGCAAGATGACAGTATAGATGGGTTTAAACCTATAAACAACGATGATATACCATTTTAGGAGGGATACAGTTGCAGAATACAAAAGTTAAACTATACAATGACCACTTTCAAAATTACAAAAGATACAACATACCAAGGGCTCAACTAGTTATAGCAGATATTCCCTACAACCTAGGTAACAACGCGTATGCAAGCAGTACAGAATGGTATGTTGACGGTGATAACACAAAAGGTGAAAGTGATAAAGCTGGGAAACAATTTTTTAATACTGATACCAATTTTAATATAGCAGAGTATATGCACTTTTGTAGCAAATTACTAAAAAAAGAGCCAAAACAACGAAACCAAGCTCCAGCAATGATAGTTTTCTGTGCCTTTGAACAAATGCAAATGATTATAAATTATGGTAAAAAATACGGGTTTAATGGGCATTATCCATTGTTCTTTATAAAAAATTATAGCTCACAAGTGTTAAAAGCAAACATGAGAATAGTAGGAGCAACAGAACATGCAGACGTATTATATAGAGATAAACTGCCTAAATTTAATAATAACGGGAAGATGATATTTAACTGGATGAAATGGGAGAAAGACAATTCGGTCCCTAAAATTCATCCGACGCAAAAACCTATTCCCGTGTTAAAAAGATTGATAAGTATATTTACTGACGAAGGTGATGTAGTGATAGACCCTGTAGCTGGTAGTGGAACGACCTTAAAAGCAACAGCAGAAATGAATAGACATGCATATGGGTTTGAAATAGATAGGCAATTTTATCGAAATGCAAAAGAAAGGA
>DATGTQ010000003.1 GCA_035301805.1 Tissierellales bacterium | reverse complement strand
ATACAAGCAATAAAAGAAAAAATACTAAAAGCAAAAGAAGAAAAAGAAGTAATAGACAACACTAAACTTACCAGAGAATTGATGGAAAAATATATAGACTCAGTATTCTGTGAAGGAAACGAAGTGTTGAACATAATATGGAAGTAGCAAAGGGAGGGTGACTAGTTAGTTTCCCTCTTTTATTATAAATGTATCTAACTCTCTCCTCAAAATGTAATATATATTTGACAAAATGGAAGATATATATTACGATAATTCTAAGGAGGCAAACAAATGATAAATAGTGTTAAATTAGCTCGACTAGAGGCTGGTATGACTCAACAAGAATTGGCTGATAAAGCAGAAGTAACACGTCAAACTATTAGCTTAATAGAAAAAGGTGAGTATAATCCATCACTTAATCTATGCTTAGAGATATGTTATGCAGTCAATAAATCATTAGATGACCTATTTTGGATAGATAAGGAGAGAGGTAAAAATGAAGAAAATTAAAGATGAAAGATTGAAATTGCAAAATTTACAAAACCTACGTATTGTATTTATGGTTCAAACACTTGGAATACTAGCAATATTAGGCTATGAATTTATAAGATTTGGTTTTGATAAAGTTATAAGTGATCCACTATGGTTAGTATTCTTAATTACTGGAATTGTAAATCAATATTTAAACTTGACTATTAGCGTTGATCACGAAAACAGTACAAAAAACCCAAAGAATCGATTAGCTGTTTCTTTAATAATTCTAGGAGTTATAGCGGTAGTAATTGGATATTTTATCTGTAACACCAATTCTTATGACATTGTAGATGCATTAATATCAAGTGGAATAATATTTATATCTGGTTTAATTCCATCAATATATGTGTATAGGTTAAGAGTAAAAAGAAATGATGAATAAATTAATAATTCATTACTTAGAGGGTGACTTAATAGTTGCTCTCTTTTTCTGTATTAGAAATACCTATATTAAATATTTTATTAGGATTATTTTTTGTGTTAGTGTAAAATATTTGTTGGTAAAAAAAGAAAATAAAAAATAGGGAATCCCCAATGTGTTATACTGTTTTTAAGAACACATACAGCAAGTAAAACATTAAAAGGAGAGTCCCTATGAATAACATTATACAACAAATAACAACAAATATTGCAAAAAAATTAGAAAAAGTACTAATAAATAGCTTAAACAACAAATATGATTTTTCTGATATAGTTGAAGAACTAACAATAACAGGCAAACAAGTAACAAGCAATATGCTAAATTATGTATTAGAAGAACTAGAAGAAACAATAAGAGAATCAGCAGAAATAAGAGAAAAATATACAATTCATAAACGAGCAGTTTCTAGAAAAATATTGTGTAGTTTTGGGGAGCTAGAATATGAAAGAACCTACTACAAAAACAAATTAGACGGTAGCTACATCTATCTTTTAGACAATCTCTTAGATATAGAAAAAGGCCAAAGAATAGAAACAAACTTAAGATCAAAACTTTACAAAAACTCAACTAAAATGAGTTACCAAGAAGCAGTAAACATCTTGACAGACGGCAAAATAAGTAGACAATCAGTACTAAATATAATAAAAGAAACAGAAAAGATAGACAACCTAGAACTAGAAATTCCAGAAAGAAAAGAAATAGAAGAAGTCTACATAGAAGCAGACGAAGATCACGTAGCCACCCAAACAAAAGGCAATAAAGAAATTAAACTAATCAGCGTCTATGAAGGAAAAGAAAAAGAATCAAAAAAACGAAGAAAAACAATAAAAAAAAGAAGCTTTACAGGAACAATGGATCCCGAAGAAATATGGTATGACGTATTAGACTACCTGGACCAGGCTTATGATATAGACAAAGTAAAAACCATCTATATAGGTGGAGACGGAGCAAGCTGGATAAAAACAGGAATAAAAATAATACCCAAAAGCAAATATATAATAGACAGCTACCACCTATCAAAATATATAAAACTAATAACAGATAGATATCTATTAGAAACAGGAGATATCTTAGAAATAGAAAAATTAGAAGAAGCAATAAAGACAACAAATCACCATCAATATAAAGAAGCACTTAAAAATATGGAATAATCAACAGAAACTACACTTCAGCTAACAAACGCATACAAATACCTAAGAAATCAATGGCAAGGAATAAAAAATAAAATAAAAAATCCAGAAATAAAAATAAGTGCAGAAGGCCAAGTAAGTCATATACTATCCAGTAGACTAAGCTCACGCCCCTTAGGATGGAGCGAAGAAGGCATGGACAAAATGTCAAGAATGCGAGTATATCAAGACAACGGAGGCGACTTAGAAAAATACTACCTGAAAAAAAGAAAAGAAAAACATAAAGAAACAAGAATAATAAAACTAGACGAAAAAGTATCAAAACCAAAGAAATCATCATATAATAATAATTATGGTGGAACAAACATAGAAATATTAAACAAAAGTTCAGGTAAATGGTTGAAACAGTGGTTAAACACAGACTTTTTAAAAAGTCTATAAATTAAAGGGATTCCTTCACCAACAAAAACTTGACACTATCTTTATTATTATATATGTTGACAATGTGGTCTATTATTTGTTATAATTTTATCATCAACATAATAAATGGGGAGGTTTGCATAATGGCTAGATTAAAAGATAAAGTCGCATTGGTAACAGGCTCAACTAGCGGTATTGGAGTGGGAATCGCAAAGGTGTTTGCAAGAGAAGGTGCTAAGGTTGTTGTAACTGGAAGAAGAGAAGAAAAAGGGCAAGTTGTGGTTGATGCCATTGTCAAAGATGGTGGAGAGGCATCATACATCTATAGTGACGTAACTAAACCCGAAACAATAAGAGATTTGATTCAAAATGTTGTGGATAAATATGGCAAGCTGGATGTTTTGGTAAACAATGCTGCAAATGTTGCGCTTCCTGACGGAACTATTGAAGAGCTAACTATTGAAATGTGGGATGATATAATGGAGAGCGATTTGAGAAGCGTATTTATCGCAACTAAGGAAGCAATTCCACATATGAGGCAAAATGGAAAGGGCTCAATTGTAAATATTGGATCAATGGCTTCCCATGCTGGTGACTTAGGTAGCGCAGCATATGCTTCAGCAAAAGCAGGGGTAAATCTGTTGACTCAATCTACTGCTGTTCAGTATGGAAAAGAAAATATTCGTTGCAACTGCATTCGTCCTGGACTTATTGTCACACCAGAGAATAAGGAGCATCTTCCTAAGTTGTTGACTGATGTTTTCATGAGCAATATTCTTGTGAACAGATATGGTGCTCCAGAAGATATTGGTTATCTAGCTCTGTATTTAGCATCTGATGAAAGTGAATATGTGACTGGTCAGATTATGGATGTTGATGGTGGAACTAATGCTCATGCAACAACTGTAGCTCAGTTTAGGGAAACAGGTTCAAGAACCTGGTAAGTAGAAATAAATTACTCTATATGAATTAACAAAACTGAGGCCAATCAAATAAGGTGACCCCATAAAGTTGGACCTAATATCAGAGTTAGAACTAAACTAGCTCTGGTATTTCTTTTCCTATCCTACCCCTAGGGGTAGGAAATTTTTATGCTGCATTCTTCTTTCTATATTCTACTGGTGATAAGTATCCTAATTTTTCTTTTATTCTTTCCTCGTTATAATATTTTATGAAATCTTCTATCGTTTGTTTTAAGTGTTCGTAAGAATAGAATTTGTGTCCATAATATATTTCTTGTTTTAATATCCCAAAGAAGTTTTCCATTGGTGAGTTGTCTAAGCAGTTGCCTTTTCTTGACATAGATTGAGTGATGTCATTTTCTTCTAGTTTTGATGTGTATTGCTTTACTTGGTACGCCCAGCCTTGATCTGAGTGAAATATTCTTTCTTCTTCTGTTTTGTTAGTTACCTTTATTGCTTTGCCTAAGGCTTTTAGGATTGGGTCTAGTGTTGGTTGTTTTGATATTTCATAGCTTAGTATTTCACTGTTGTACATATCTAAATATGGGTTTAGATACAGTTTCTTTATTTGATAGTTTCCTGTTTTATCTTTTTCAAAATACTTAAATTCTGTTGTGTCTGTTGTTATTTGTGTGTATGGTTTTTCTACTTTAAAGTTTCTTTTTATTTTGTTGTCAGCTATTTTTCCTACCTGTCCTTTGTAGGATGAGTATTTTCTAGATTTTCTTGAATAACTTTTTACTTGAAGTTTTAGGTTTTGAACTAATCTTTGCACTTTCTTTTTGTTTATTATTAGTCCTGATCTTTTTAACATAGCTGTTATTCTTCTGTAGCCATAGTTTGGATTTTCTTTTCTAATTTTTAATATTTTTGACTCAATTTCTTTATCTTTGCTTGGCTTGTCTAGCCTTTTTTGCCAATACATGTAGGTCGATTTTGGAAAGTTAAAGTAGATTAGCAAATCTTTAAGTTTGTATTTACTTCTTAAGACTTCGATTGTTTTAGCAATTGTCTTATTTCTGCATCTGTCATTTGAGACAATTCTATCTTTTTTTTTATTGCATCATTTTCCAGTTGAAGCCAATAGTTTTTTTCTTCTAATTTTTTAATTTTTTCTTTTAATTGTGCTTGTGTTAATGATTGGTTTTCTGAATCGCTTATGTTTGTTGTTGATTCTATTTTAGTGTCTTTTGATTTCTTTTGAGACTTTGGCATTTTTGAAGGTCTTCCTCTCTTTTTAGGTTTTAGTCCTTCAATTCCTTTTTCTCTAAAGTCGTTTACCCATCTTGTTATCATCGAGGGATTGTTTATCTTTAATTCATTTGCTAGGCTTTGATAGGACATTTCTCCTGTTAAGTACAAGTTTACTACATTTAACTTAAATTCCAAAGTGTATTGTGTATTTTCTCTTTTTATTTTTAAACCTTCATAGCCTTGTGACTTGTACGCATTTACCCATCTTTTTACTATTTCCTGATGAGAAAGTTTATATTTTTCTGATAAAGATTTATATGAGTTCTTAGACTCTAAATATTCCTTTACTACTTTCATTTTAAATTCTGTACTATATTTTGCCATTTAAAAACTGACCTCCTTTAGTTAGTTTTTTGGTCTAACTTTTGGGGGTCAGTTCAAAAAGGCCTCAGTTTTTTATACTTATTCTATTCTTCTTTGTCTCCTTCAGGCTTATGATGAACAATAGCTATCCATTTTTCATCTACTAGTATTTTCCTTACCCTTTTTTCAAACTCTATCCTAGTAAGCCAAATTTGTCTATCGCAGCCCACACATCTAAGCTTAATGTCTACTCCTGTCCTAAGTATCTCCCATTGGTTCTCTCCACAGGGATGTCCCTTTTTTAAGGTTACTATAT
>DATGTQ010000002.1 GCA_035301805.1 Tissierellales bacterium | reverse complement strand
TTAAATTACTCTCCCTTAAATGTATCTTTTCTACATAGTTGAAATTCTAATTTCGTCTATTTTCCCCTCCACTGCTCTACTCAAAAGAGGGGTTCGCACGTTACATTACTAGTTATTGTTAGGTTATTTTGCTGCACCCCTGAACGACCCCAGTAACATTATTTGTTGTTGTAAGTTTTTATAGCTTTTAATGTGAAGTGTGCCTATTCTTCCGTATCAGGATTATTTATAACCCTTCTAATATCGGCGATACTAAATTTTTGTAATATCCTCTCTACATCGCAAGGACTAAAAACTTTTAATAGTTTTCTAACTTCTTCATCTGTTAAACCCTTTTGCATAATTCCACCCCTAATCATTAATTTCTTTTCTAAGATCCTTTTGAATTTCTTCTAGGTTAATAGACATCATCTTTAAAAAAGCATCTTTATCTTGATTTAAAATAACATCTTCCATTTTACTTAAAAATTCATCCATAGTTTCATCAAAGAAGCCTGTCATAGTAATTCCCATAATATCTAATAATTTTTTAAATCTGGCATACTTTTCTTCATCAACGTAAATATAAGCTCTTTTTTTCTTTGCCATAAAATGACACCTCCTTAATATATTTTATATTATAGCACTATTGGATAATCATAGCAACCATTATCCACCGTATTTACAAATTGTAATTACGCTTGTAATATATAAGCATCACAAAAAAAGCTACCTCTCCCCTTTGGGTCCCCGTGAACCCCCAAAGTGTAGAAGTAGCATATTATATGTGATACAATTAAATTACAAAGAGTATAATTCACGTAAATGTTTATGTACTATTTTACGTGAGATAATTTTATTTTGATTATCTTTTAGAAGATCCTCTGGAGTCTCGCACACTTCAAGAGGATTTTCTTTTGCTCTTAATAATTCAATATACATATCATATATTTCATCGAATTGCTCTATAATGCTGTCATCATCTTTAACATTATAAAAACAACCATATCCTTGTATTTGTCGAACTTTATAAAGTGCTTCTCTTAAAGTTTTAAAGTTTTCATAAGATATTAAATTACCTTTTTCATCAGTAGATTTTGTCATATATTTAAAAACCTCATGAACTGATTTTTCATCCACTGGATCTATCGTACAACTATATCCAATTTCTAATTCTTCAATAGCTTTTTTTGTAACTCTTTCGCCATTATTTAATAAATACCATATTTTCTGAATCAATATTTCAAAATCAGTAAATTTTCTATAACCATTCTTTCTACTTCTTGAAAAAGTATTTCTTATATGTCTATTATCGTCTAGGGGCTTTTCTAAGGCTATTATACAATGTAAGTGTGGGTGATAATCATCTCCCTTAAAAGTAACCTCTAGGGAACGTATAGCACCTTCATATCCATATTGTTCAAAGTCTAAACCTTTTATTTTCTTTTTTAATTTTAAATAATCAATTAAATAAGCAAAACTTTTGAATATTTTTTCTCTAATAGTGTCTTTTAAGTCTGATCCTTTACAGTTTGGAACTGTTAAAACTAAATGATATATGTATTTATCTTTTGCTATATCTTCAATTAAGGGCATAAACTTTGCAAGCCTTGAAGCTTGTTTGACTAGCTTACAATTATTACAAAATTTATCCTTGCAAAGATTAGTCCTTTTAAAGTCCTTAATCTTTTGTTCTCGGTAATGATCCATCACCCAGAACTTATTGCAATTCTCTAAGTTTTCTATATTTGAACTAAAATTAACATCAGGATATTCTGCAGCAAGTCTAGAATAATGATTAATAATTGATTTATTATACTCATTATTATTGATGATTTGCATTATATGGTTCTTTTCAATACTTAAATTTGACAAATCGCTTAATTTCAACGTTTCTCCCCCTTTCGATACCACTCAGTGAGCCGACTTATTTCTAATATATCGAGATAGAAGAAAATCTATCGATTTTCTAATAAATCCAACTTATCTTTATAGAAATCATAATAAGAAATTTTCTTTCTTGCTCTAGTAAATTCTTCTAAGCTAACACTCCAATATTGGCAACAAGATTTATAAGAAACCTCTGTTCCATAAAGATCTGTATTACCAGCACATTTTATAATCAAAACTTCTGGTAAAATTTCATTCCAGTCCTGATCATGCTTAACATTATCAAAACCAAATTCACACGTTAAACAATTTCTTATATGTTTAAAATTCATAATTAAATTACTCTCCCTTAAATGTATCTTTTCTACATAGTTGAAATTCTAATTTCGTCTATTTTCCCCTCCACTGCTCTACTCAAAAGAGGGGTTCGCACGTTACATTACTAGTTATTGTTAGGTTATTTTGCTGCACCCCT
>DATGTQ010000001.1 GCA_035301805.1 Tissierellales bacterium | reverse complement strand
TTTAAGGTTGTTTTTTCATATAAAAAATACATCTAACATTATGCCTTTCGTTATAGAAGACATATTCAGGGAGATATTCTAAACAGCTTTCCATCCCCTTATTGCATTTATCATAGTAAATACAACTATATAGTTTTCTTTTAAAATTCCAATTCTTTCTATCAAATGAATTATTAATTAAATCCTTTGTATAAGGATGTAAAGGTTCATTGTTAAACTTTTCAATAAGACAATCTTCTATTAATGTTCCTTTATCAGAAACTATAACCCTATCCGCTACTTCATTTATAACCTTTAAATCATCTGTCATAAGCAATATTGATGTACCAGATTCCTCCTTTATTTTTTTAAGATAGTCAAAAACCTTCATCTTCTCATCTTCATTTAAATTTTCTATTATATCATTTATTATTAAAATTTCTGGATCACAAATTAAGCCAATAGCTAAGTGAACTTGAAAAATAGTCAAATCATCTAATTGATAAGGATAGGATTCATAAACCTTTTGAACATTCTCTATCCCCATATTTTCAAGTATTTCCTTGGCTTTTTTATCCTTGTTCTTAACATCCTTTCTATGAATGATTAAGGGTTCTTTAATTTGATAACCGACTTTAAACCTTGGATTTAATCCTTTTACGCTAGAATTATGAATGGCAGATATCTTATTTCCTCTGATATTCCTTTTTCCACCTTTCCCCATAGCTAAAATATCATTACCACAAAAATAAATATTTCCAACTACAATTTTTCCTATATTTTTATTTTCATCTATCAATCCCATTATTGAATAAATTAATCCTCGTCTAAAAATATCTTCGTTAGAAATCATAACGGTTATCTCCTTTTCATACAACTTAAAAGAAATATCATATAAAGGGAATAAAATTTCATCATTAATATAATAATTAGTTTCTAAACTATCTACTTCTAATAAACAATTCTTCATCTCAAATACCTCCAACCATAAGGACTACTCCATGCATAATCATCGATTATCTCCATTATTGTTTGAGTGATATTTTCTAGTTTTTCAGTATTTTTATTATTATTACTCTGTTTTTGGTTATAATAATTTTCCAAGTATTCATCCCTAGGTATTCCTGAAAAAATAATTCCAGACATATCACTTTTAAAAAGAGTATTTGGAACTCTTAATTCATCACCAAAATATTCATAGTCAAGTTTAAAACTTTTTTTCCTTATTTTCTTTTTTAACTTTTTCATTTGTTTATAGAACATAGTATTCCTACTTGATACTGTAGATGTATTTAAATACATCTTATCAGTATCTCCTACTCCCAAACAATTAAAATACATATAAAAACTACCATTATGTATATGTCTTGTCCCCATAGCTACATTTGCTCCAATTCCATCATATTGGCTCCCATCTACAAACAAAAACACAATTGACCTGTTAGACGTTTCATAGGAATATCTTTCCTTTGTAATCCTTGCTAATTCTAGAGCTGCTCCAATACTAACTGCTCTTTCATCCGATATTTTATATATTTCATTTTCCATATTACCTATATTGCCATAATCAACTGCTATGATTAGAGGATAATCAGGACGGTATCCCCGTAAATATCCAGCAATATTTTTTCCATATATATTTTCATCACCTATATCAAAATTATACTCCTGAGTAAAAAAGGATTCCGTTTTCCCCTTTTCATTAACTGTTCTAAATATAGGGGCCAATCCACTTTCCTCTAATTCCTTTTCTATGTAATTACCAACTTCATCTATATATTCCATCTGTTCAATTGCCTTTACATGTTTTATTATATTATCACTATTAGTTCTATAATTAGCTTTAGGTGACATAGGTATTAAAGATAATACATAGATAAATATAATGATAATAACTAAAGATTTAATAGCTATATTTCTTTTATTATAACTAAAATCCTTCCATTCATTAATATAAGTTTTAGGAGACAAATGATAACCAAGAGTTTTCATTCTTTTATAGAATATAGTTTCATCATTTCTTATTTCATATAGAAAACCTTCACCTAATAAATTAAAACCCATAGTACTAAAAGCAAAACCTACTAGTGGAAATATTGGCAACCAATATTTCCCATCCACCATAGCCTCCTTAGTTATATTGAGCATCCCACTCCACTCGGGATAGTAGTTATAAACCTGTCCCCAGCTACCTTCAAAATTAAGATTATCAAATTTATTTGCACCTATAGTAATACCTAAAACCCCTAGTACACAAAGGCTTCTAAGAATATTTCCTATTTCAGTAAAAAAGTTCGCAAAAATATGAGGAAAAACTTGCTTAAAAATATCCTTCCTTTTTATATTAGCCTTCTCTTCATTATCTACAATTTTTTTAACTTCCTTATAGAGGTTTTTTCCTAGTCTTCCCCAACCAGTTGTTGCTAGAACCAAGGAAATCACTAAAATTGACATACCCAAGCTTAGTTTCGTGAAAGCTTCCTGATTTAAAACTATATATCCAATAATAATTTCTGGTACCATATTAAATAA